>NZ_JBQFYL010000004.1:0-280765 GCF_056541465.1 Ruegeria sp. AH12
ACATTCAATCCGTCGAAACGAACCAAACCGCCCACATATCTCTTCAGTTATCCATCAATGTCAAAGAACAAAACACCCAAGACCCAAAAACCAGACCGAAACGCCAATCACTCAGCGCTACCGCCCAATCCAGTCCCTCAAGATGCCCCCGGTCTCTCCCGAACGTCTCAACCGTCTCTCCGGCCCGTCTCCGCCGTCTCCAGCGTCCCAACAACAACCTCAGCGCCGCCGGTGAAGGGGGTTCTAAGCATAACAAACATAAGCCGCAAGCAGAAAATTACATCTTGGCGCATTTTTTTGCACATTCAAAAATAAACTATAAATAACAGATTGTTAGCATCCATCGACGTACTGAAATACAGGCATAATCCAGGGGTATGTCGCCTTGAACCCCAAGCAGCTCTTTTGTTCGCCAATGGCTTGGCACAACATATTGGGGCTCAGCGGCATCCGGGCCCAAGACGGTGCGGCTCGAAACACCGAGTCGAAACTCTGTGAACCACCGATTCATCACGCGCGCTGCACAAAAAAGATCAATCTGGCTCGATGGGTGCGAGAAAATACTTCGCAAAACCCCATAGGACGATCAGCATATGAACAGACCTTGCGCATTTGCGCCTGATACGGTCTGCTCCTGCCTGAGCAGGTGCAATTCAAGACGTGGTGTATATGACCCTCACCCTTTCTTATCCGATGGTACGCAATGTCGGCTTTGATGGTGTACTGGTCACCTTTGCCGAGACCATGTCAGACCCCGCGAACCGTGCGGCCCTGTCGTTCCGGGCCGAGGTTGATTGGCTGAAACTGGATGGGGTACTGGAAACATCTGCCACGCTTGGGTCCGCTTATCTTCGGTTTGACCCGGCCCGAATGACCCACGCGGATATAGCAAGCACCCTCAAGGAACTGCTGAAGACAAGGGACTGGTACAATACTCCCCTCCCCTCGGGTCGAAAGCTATGGCGGGTGCCTACGGTCTATGGCACGGACCTTGCCCCACAACTCGAGGATGCGGCACAGGCGGCAGGTCTGAGCCCCACCGAAGCAGTGCGGCGGCTGAGTCATTCTAAGGTACGTGTTTTGACAATCGGGTTCGCGCCGGGCCAGCCCTATCTCGGGCCACTCGGGCCCGAGTTCAACATCCCAAGACTGCAAGACTTGACACCCATGGTCCCCGAAGGCGCCCTGGTGCTGGCCATATCTCAGTTCGTTCTGTTTTCCGGCCCCACGCCAACCGGATGGCGGCATATCGGTCAGACGGCTTTCCGTTGTTTTCGACCCGATATGACAGAGACGTTCACTCTAACACCCGGAGATGAGTTGCTGTTCGAACCGATATCGCGTGATGATCTGGAGTGCATCCGCGCCAACAATGACGATGGGCTTGGGGGCGCGACCTTCCAAGAGATCACTTCATGAGCCTGATCGTCCGGCGCATCGGCCCCGCCTGCACCATTCAGGATCAAGGGCGCGTAGGGTATCTTGATCAGGGGCTTTCGCGATCCGGGGTGGCTGACATTTTGGCGCTGTATGAAGGGGCGGCGTTACTGGGTCAAAGCCCAGACTTTGCGGCCTTGGAAATGGCCGGCATGGGTGGCGAATTCGAAGCCACCCAACCCGTGCGGATCGCGCTGACTGGTGCGCCAATGCAAGCCAGTATCGACGGGGCGGCGATTGTCTGGAATGCATCGCATCATCTGGAACCGGGGCAGCGCCTGACAGTTGGCGCGGCATTGCAGGGCAACTATGGCTACCTGCATCTGGGGGGTGGGATCGACAGTGAGATGTTCCTCGGTTCTCGGTCAACCCACCTGACCGCCAAGGTCGGTCGCTCGGTCAAGGCAGGCGATACCCTGCCTGCCGGGCCAGACACGGGCGAGACCGGATTTAAGCTGCCCCCTGCAGATCGGTTTGATGGCGGTACGCTACGCGTTCTTGCCAGCTTTCAGACCCCTCTCTTTGATCCGGACACTCTGACCCGGTTTACTCGAACCGAATTCAAACGGGGAACGCGCGCTAACCGCATGGGAATGCAATTGGAATGCGCCGGTGAAGGGTTCGCTGCCAGGGATCAACTGAACATCCTGTCCGAGGTCATAACCCCCGGTGATATACAGATGACAGGGACCGGCAACCCGTTCATCCTGCTGCCCGAATGCCAGACGACCGGCGGTTACCCGCGGATCGCTACTGTTCTGCCCTGCGACATGCCACGGGCAGCACAAACTCCAGCAGGCGGGAAGATCCGGTTTGAGCTTGTCACACTGGATCAGGCGATAGAGCTGGATGCGGCCTTTCGGTCCGATTTGGCCGGATTGCCGGGGCGTATCGAACCGCTTATCCGCGACCCGCATGATATTTCGGACCTGCTGTCCTACCAATTGATCGGCGGAGTGATCTCTGCCACCGACCAAGGAGACCGTTAGATGCCGCGCGTGGATCTGAATGCTGATATGGGCGAAAGCTTTGGCCCCTGGAACATGGGTGATGACGAAAGCCTTTTGAAGATCATCACCTCTGCCAATATCGCCTGCGGATTTCATGCGGGTGATTGGGACGTGATGGCCAAGACGATGACCTTGGCCGCCGAGAACGGTGTCGGCATCGGGGCGCATCCGGGCTTTCCCGATCTTCAAGGCTTTGGCCGCCGAAATATGAAAGTACCCCATGAAAGCTTGCGCAATCTGGTGCGCTATCAACTGGGCGCAGCGAAGGGTATGGCGGCGGCTGTTAGCACCAAAGTCCGGCATCTGAAACTGCATGGCGCTTTGGCCAATATGTGCTCGGTTGATATCGACATGGCGCGGGCCTGCTATCAGGGGGCGCTGGATGTTGATCCGGACATCATCATCATGGTGCTGGCGGTGACAAAACAGGAAGCGGCCGTGCGCGAACTTGGCTGCAAATGGGTGGGCGAGATCTTCGCCGACCGTGCCTATAACGACGATGGCACTCTGGTTGATCGCAGCCTGCCCGGTGCGGTGATTTATGATGCTCAGATTGCCGGGTCGCGCATCCTGAACATGGTCCGCGAAGGGGCGATTATCACCGAATCTGGCAAACACCTTGAGACCTCGATCGATACGATCTGTCTGCACGGCGACGGGCCAACGGCAGTGCAGATCGCCCGTTCAGTCCGCGAAAATCTGATCGCGGGCGGGGTCGAGGTGACAAAATTCACTCGATAGACATCTGGGCGTAATCCGGAAGACCTAAAGTCTGGATGTTGCCCGAACGGGGTTCAGCGCCTAGCATGCATCCAAGTGCATGTTCTGAATACTGTTATTCCAGCTAATTTGGCCCGGCCATTGCGCATGCAGCCGGATACCCCGCAAGGAGGCGCGCATGTCTTTTGATCTGATGTCTTACGAACCGCGAGGCGACAAGAAGAACTCGGACTTCTTTCATGAATATCTGCCGATGATCTACGAGCGGCGAACCAGCTCGGGCATCGCAGATCAGGTCGGACCGATGCGTGCGATTGTCATTCAGGTCGAAACCACCGCCCTGTTCGATACGATGCTCGAACTTTATGTCATGACCCCCTATCGCCATTCGGCCAGCTATCTGGGCCGGACACATAAATTCTCGGTCCTGCATTCGCATGCCAACTACCCGGCGCTGATCCTGATGGCCCCGCTGAGCGATGGTTTTGTAGACTTCATTGCCCGGATCAACCGTATGTATCCGCTGGCCCGCAAGACCCCACAAACCCGTTATGTCGGAGAGGTTTTTGCCGCGAGCGATCTAAACGCACTGACCAAAACTCTAGAGGATCAGAACATCCGGTTTGAGTATTCCGGCGACACCGAAAACCCGTTCTACACACTGGATGGGTTTCGCTTTACCACGCCTTCGGATTTCACCTGCAACCGCGTTGGATACTCCACCCTGGATTTCAACGATCCCGACAGCCTGGGCCTTGGGGATCGGGTGCTGCTGAGCGATGTTGAGAAAGCGAAGCTTGAGGAAGCTGCCGCATTCGGCAGTGACAGCAACATAGCGCCGTTGATGCTGGGCATTGACCACCTTGCCACGCGGGTTCTGGCGGGTGAGCGTGAAGATGCGATCCTCGAGTTTCTGACGATGGTGCCCTACTATTTCTGGGGCGCGTACAACATCTTTGACATGAATTCCTCGACCAATGTGAACCGCAACGCCAATGTGGATGATGACAAGAAATCCCCGGCCAAAGTGTTCACCGCAAACAACACGCCGTCTTTCGTGAATTCTTTCGCGAAGCTGCCAATGCCAACCGAAGACTTTGTGCGCAATTTTGGCCGCCGCCTACATCATATGGCCGTCGAGATTCAGGATGGCGACCATGGCGCGGGTAAAAAGAATGTCGATTTCGTCGTCAATACGCTCAAGGACAAAGGTGTGCCGTTTCTGGCGCACGTGGTGGGGGAATGCAAAGACGATCCGAACCTGAAACAGATCTTCTCGAAGCATTCGAAATACACATTGCTGATCACCGAATATATCGAACGCTGCCACCACTATGACGGGTTCTTCACCAAGGATAACGTGGCAGCCCTGACTGCAGCGGCGGGGCAGGATGAACAGTACGAACATGGTCACGTGTTTGACTAAGAGCCTGAGATGAAAAAAAGGGCTGCGAAACGTCGCAGCCCAGACCCATCAGGAGAGAGAATGTCGGATCTTATGACGGCCCGATCATGAAACAGGTGACATTGCGCGCCTGAAGGCGACGGCAGGCCAGATCGGCCTGTTCCCGGGTCATGCCCTGAAACGTTGCCTCGAACCCTTTCGAGCTTTGGCTGACCTTGCGCAGCGTGCCTTCCAAAGTGGTCATTTCCGACAACGCCGTTTTCAGCAGGATCTTCTCGGCCTCGTAGCGCGAGGTATAGCGGCCCACATTCACGCCCCACAGATGCCCGCCTGAGGTTGACAGGCGGGTGACGACCTCTTGTTCCGGTTCCGGCTGCTCAGCGGGCTTGGCTTGTGCCACGGTCAAGTTCTCAGGCCGCAACGCTGGGCGCGTATCCGAGCTTTCGACCGGTGGCGCTGTTGGCGCTATGTCGGCCTCGGCGATTGCTGCGGCAATACCGTCCTGGATGCGATCCCGGTTCTGGTTCGCGGTTTCAACAACGGCGCTGGCGACCTGTGTGGCAACCGGGCGACCAACTGGGCGCAGGCTTGCTTTGGGCGCACCGCTGACAGCCGCCACCTGGGTCGAGCCACCAAGACCCGTGTTGCCCGCATAAGCAGGTCGTCCGGGTTTGCGAATAGGCGCACGCGACGGCGCGCGGCGGAAACCCATATCCAACAGTTCGGCAACCTTGGCATTCCGCGACGCGCCCGACTTGCCACCAAATACGGTTGCGATGATGCGCTCATCTTTGCGCTTAGCCGAAGCAACCAGATTGAAACCTGCAGCGCGGGTGTAGCCCGTCTTGATCCCGTCCGCACCGCGATAAGCGGCCAACAGGCGGCGGTTCGTATTCGGAACGGTTTTGATCCCGGCATGGGTCGATTGGCGCGAGAACAGGTTATAGTACTGCGGATAATCATACAGCAGGTGACGCCCCAGCGTGGTCATATCGCGCGCGGTAGACAAATGCCCCGCCTCGGTCAGACCATGAGCGTTCTTGAAAGTCGTACGGCTCATACCCATCGCCTTTGCGGTGCGGGTCATGCGACGCGCAAACGCGGCCTCGGATCCGCTAAGCGCGATACCAATGGCAGTGGCTGCGTCATTGGCCGATTTCACAGCCGCTGCGCGGATCAGATACCGAAACGCAATCGTTTGGCCGGAACGTAGCCCAAGCTTCGACGGCGGCTCAGCCGCTGCTGCCTTTGTGATACGAACCGGCGTGTCCAGCGTGATCTCGCCATTCCGGACCGCCTCAAACGCAATATACAGCGTCATCATCTTGGTCAGTGACGCCGGATGCAGCCGAGTATCGGCGTTGCGCGAATGAAGGACCTCTCCGGTCCGGGCATCAATCACCATGGCCGCATAAGGTGCCGCCAAAGACTTGAGCGGTGCCAAAGAAAGCACCATCATCAATGCAATGAGAAATAAGCCCATTCGGGCCGGAACTGTCCGCCGAACCTGCACGATCTTTGCCTCTGTCTGCCTCGCGCCGCCGGGTTTTCCCGGTCGGCTAGATTTTATTCTGCTTAACGATGAGGCTAACACAGAGGCCTTTTAAAATAAACCGAAAGCTGTGGTTTTTGCGGTTTCGTTACGGCGCAGATGGAGTGCTATATCTAGCTGTGCGATGCGCTCAGAACACTAGATCGGGGGCACTTCGGGGAACGCCGCAATACACTCCCGGATTTTTCTTTGACTGAGGCCAAACAGCAACATCAAGAGATCGCGCTAAGCAAATCACTCAGACCACCCAAATCACGCAGCTCTCGGAATCTCTTGGCGTCGACCGGTGCGTCCGCATGCTCGACCTCCCAGACCAGACCGTGCGGCACGTAAACGCCCCAACAGCCGGCTTGTATCGGGGCGACAACATCGGACCGCATCGAGTTCCCGATCATCATAGCCGCAGCCGGGCCATCACCATGGGCCTCAAAGATCGCACGGTAGGTTTCCGAGGTCTTTTCCGACACAATCTCAACCGCGTCGAACAGTTCACCCAGACCTGACTGGGCCAGTTTGCGTTCCTGATCAATCAGATCGCCCTTGGTGATCAATACCACGCGATGGGCTTTTGCAGCTTCTTCGATGGCGTGCTGAGCATGCGGCAAAAGCTCGATGGGATGGGCCAGCATCTCCTGCCCCGTTTCAATCAGCTGACGGATCACCGAGGCGGGAACGCGATCTTCGGTCACTTCAATAGCGGTTTCGATCATCGACAGAACAAAGCCTTTGATACCATAGCCATAATGCCGGATATTGCGTTTTTCCGCCTCCAGAAGACGCTCCATTAGATGGTCACGGTCGGCATGATCAGACAGAAGCGATGCAAAATGCGCCTGCGTCAGCTGAAAGAACCGTTCGTTGTGCCACAAGGTATCATCAGCATCGAACCCGATCGTGGTTAGTTTTTGCACCATCCCCAATACGCCTGCTGCCTCTTTCCTCTGACGAGAACGACGTTATATAAGCGCACAGGTAAACCCAATCCCTGAATCGGATAGTTGCGCGCGATGCTGGAAAACCAATGGATGATGTCTGACAAGCCGGATGACGACGGTGATGCGTCCGTTCTGGTACAGACGCGCCCAAAAACCAAGCGCCCACCTCTGTACAAGGTGTTACTGCTGAACGACGATTACACGCCGATGGAATTCGTCGTCCACGTGCTGGAGCGGTTCTTTGGCATGACCCATGCGCAAGCGTTCGAGATCATGTTGACCGTGCACAAGAAAGGCGTGGCTGTCGTGGGTGTGTTCAGCCATGAGATTGCGGAAACCAAGGTGGGTCAGGTCATGGACTTTGCCCGCAGGCACCAGCACCCTCTGCAATGCACTATGGAACGTGAAGAGTAAGCCCCGCGCTGCTGTTCGACATATTCGGCCATGTCCCCTCGCCTAAACCTTGCCTTGCAAAGCGGTTTGACACTGTCACAGCCGCTGACCGTATTTGGCCCGACGCCAGATGATGATTTGTCCGGTTTGCCGCGTGAAACGCAGATCGTGCAACCATTCAAACCGTTCCACGACTATTTCGCAGAGCTTGGTTTTGCGGCCGTGCCCGAGGCCATCGGGCCCTGTCAGGATGCAATTGTCCACCTGCCTCGCGCCAAGGTACTGGCCCGTGCCTTGATCCATCGCGCCTGCAGCCAAGCCACGGGCGTTATTGTTGTCGATGGCGCGAAGACCAACGGCATAGACAGTGTTCTCAAAGACGTGCGCAAGCGCGTGGCCGTTGAAGGCCCCCTTGCCAAAGCACATGGCAAAATCTTCTGGTTCCAATCCGATCCGGCAGCCTTTGCCGATTGGGCCGCGCCTGAAACGCAGAGTGTCGACGGGTATCATACTGCACCCGGCGTGTTCTCGGCAGACGGTGTGGACCCTGCCTCGGCGCTGTTGCTGAAGGCCCTGCCTGCGAAACTGGGCGCGCGCGTCGCGGACCTTGGCGCCGGGTGGGGATATCTGTCCGCCGAACTGTTGAAACGCGATCAGATCAAAACGGTGGATCTTATCGAGGCTGATCACACCGCGCTCACCTGCGCGCGGAGCAATGTGCAAGACGAACGGGCCACTTTTCACTGGTCCGATGCAATCACATGGGCAGCCGCCGATCCCAGGGATACAATCATCATGAACCCGCCGTTTCATACCTCGCGCAGCGCCGACCCGACCCTTGGTCAGGGCTTCATCGCCTCTGCCGCCCGCAACCTGACCCGCACGGGCGATCTTTGGATGGTTGCCAACCGCCACCTGCCTTATGAAGCCGCGTTGGCTGAGCACTTCACCAAGGTTGATGAAGTCGCCGGTGACAATCGGTTCAAGGTGTTTCATGCCTCTCGCCCTCGACGCTGAGGCCCGTTAACCTGCCCATCTAATCAGGAGGATTCGGATGTCCTTTTCCATAGCTGGCAAGACAGCAATCGTGACTGGCGGGGCCAACGGGATCGGGTTGGCCATCGGCCGCCATTTTGCAGATGCCGGGGCCAATGTTGTCTTTGCGGACATGGACGAAAAGCGTCTGGTCGAGGAGTTGGGCGAACAAGCCGATGACAGCAATATTCGATATTTCGCGGGCGATCTGCGTGAAAAGCTGACCATTGCCAACCTGCTGTCAGCCACTTTGGACGCCTTCGATCAGGTCGACATTCTGATCAACGGCGCAAGGCAGGTCATCCCATCTGATCCGCTGGACCCCGATGATGATTCCGTTCGCACGTTGCTGAATCAGAACCTGATGCCTGCACTGCGGCTGAGCCAGCTGGTGGCAAAGCGTATGATCAAGCAATCAGACAATGATGATGACGAAGATCCGGCAGGTTCAATCATCAACCTATCATCTATCGCCGCACGACGAACCCATCCTGACCTGATGGCCTATTCGGTTTCCACCGCCGCTTTGGATCAGATGACACGATCGCTGGCAGTGGCATTAGCTCCGAACCGGATTCGTGTGAATTCAATCGCGCTTGGATCAGTGATGAGCGCCTCGCTGCAATCAACGCTCAAGGAAAACCGGGATTTTCGCGACGATATCGAGAAGCACACGCCGCTGGCCCGCATCGCCGCCCCAACCGAGTTAACCGAGACCGCCCAGTTTCTGGCATCCGATGCTGCGGGCTTTATCACGGGTCAAATCCTGACAATTGACGGTGGCCGGACCTTGCTGGACCCTGTCGCGGCCCCGGCTCATTAACACGCCATGTTCGAAACAGAAAAAACCACCGCATCCGCATGGTTCCGTCAATTGCGTGACGATATTGTCGCCGCGTTCGAAACCCTGGAAGACAGTCACAACATTGGACCGCTCTCGGAGGCCACGCCAGGCCAGTTCGAGGTCAAGGAAACCAAGCGTCAATCCGAAGATGGCTCGGACGCGGGTGGTGGGCTGATGTCAGTGATGCGCGGCGGGCGTGTATTTGAGAAGGTCGGCGTAAACGTCTCAACAGTCTACGGCACTTTGGGTGATAGGGCGCAGCAGGCAATGGCTGCACGCAAAGGTATCCCAGGTATGAAGGACGATCCGCGCTTTTGGGCCTCGGGCATCAGTCTGGTTGCGCATATGCAGAACCCGCATGTTCCGGCGGTCCATATGAACACACGCATGTTCTGGACCCCTCATGCCTGGTGGTTTGGCGGTGGGTCTGACCTGAACCCGTGCCTCGAATATGATGAGGACACTGCCCATTTCCACGCGGCACAAAAGGCGCATCTGGACCCGCATGGAGCAGACTACTACCCACGCCTGAAAGACTGGGCGGATGAGTATTTCTATATTCCCCACCGCAAACGCGCCCGTGGGGTTGGCGGCATCTTTATGGATGACCACTGCACCGGCAATTGGCAGACCGATTTCGCATTGACGCAGGATATTGGCCGTGCGTTTCTGCCCGCCTTTGTTCCGCTGGTCGAAAAGCGCCGGGTTCAGCCTTTCCTGGACGCGGATAAACACACCCAGTTGGTGCATCGCGGCCTCTACGCCGAATACAATCTGGTCTACGATCGCGGCACGAAATTTGGCCTTGAAACAGGCCACGATCCGGATGCGGTGTTGATGAGTTTACCGCCGTTGGCGAAATGGGTTTGACCCTCAAAAGCCAAAGTCGATGAAGTTGTCGTAGCAGTAGTTCTGCGCCGAAGAGGCCGACATATTCTCGCCCACGCGCTTAACCGTAATCGAGTATCCCGGGTTCGTATCCGCGCCGGGCGGTGGCGTCAGCGAGAACTGAACTGTTCGTACGCCGGGCTCATAAGCCTTGGAGATGTATATTCTCTGGTTGTTTGGCACGCCAAGTGTACGCACCGCATAATCCCCGATTCCACACCAATAGTTGACCGGCGCGGAGGAACCGATTGCTTTGACCTCATATGTTCCGTCCTTCAGAGGTGTAATGTCCGTCCGAAACTGCGGGGTGACATTCAATCCAAATCCAACGGCCCCTGCCAAACTTGGGGCCAAAAGGGTCGCGCCAAGCGCACATATTCTGAACAATGACATAGCAGACGCTCCAAACCAGAACCCGTGTCTGCTTCTAGAAATAGATACTTGAAGCTCCGAGTAAAGCCGACGAACAGCAACGTGACCCATTGTGTGATGCCGCTTGGGCTGCGTCACAAGATGCGTCCCCCGACATCCTGCGGCGCCAAGGCCACGGTTTTGATCACCGCATAACAGGTCGCCCCGGCCCGCAAACCCAATGCGTTGACCGAGCGTCGTGTCACCCGCGCCAGAACAACTCCGGCAGGTGTTTTAACCGAGACAATCGCGCCCGGTCCATCGCCTGACCGGATCGTCTCAACCTGTCCACTGAGTACATTCAAAGCCGACAGCCCCTGTGGTGGCTGGCTTGATAGAATGACCTCCTGCGCCGGGATGCGGATGCGCAAGCTCTCACCCACCTGATGTGCGATGCGGGGCAGAAACAGGCGTTCCCCGCCGGCATCCAGCTCGGTCAACCCATCCGAGTGATGTTCTTTGACTCGCACCTGCAAGACCGCACCGATTGCGCGCACGCCAGCAGGTGCAACTGACGGATCAGACAGGACATCGGAGGCCGGACCCTGGCCAGCAACCTTGCCATCCTGCAAAGCCACAACGGATGTCGCAAGCCGCGCCACTTCGGCCGCCGAATGGGTGACATACAAGATTGGAACCGAAACCTCATCCCTAAGCCGCTCGAAATAGGGCAGTATCTCGGCTTTTCGGGCCTCATCCAGTGCCGCCAATGGTTCATCTGCAAGGATCAAACGGGGGCTGGCCAGCAAAGCGCGCCCGATCGCCACCCGCTGCTTTTCCCCCCCGGATAACAGGGCCGGTCGGCGGTTCAGCAAATGCCCGATACCCAGCATCTCGATGATCCGATCGGGGTTTTCTTGCCGCGCACCACGCGGCGCAAACCAGCGACCGTAGGACAGATTCTGGCGAACGGTCAGGTGCGGGAACAATCTCCCTTCCTGAAAGATGTAACCCAGGCGACGCTTATGGGGCGGCAGCCAGTGCTGTGCTTCGGTATCAAACAGAACCCAGTCATCCACGACCACCCGCCCCGCTTCGGGCCGCAACAGGCCTGCCACTGCGTTCACAACCGTAGTTTTGCCTGATCCCGAACGCCCAAACAGCACAGTTACCCCCTGCGGCGCGTCAAAGGTCAGATCCAGATCGATCCCCGGCAAATGGTGCTTCAGGCGCACGGACAGGCTCATGACCCGGCCACCCGAGCGGCAGCGCGCCGCCCCACATATTCCGACAGAAGCAAAGCCCCCATGGCAATTATGATGGAAATCACGACCAATCGGGTGGCGGCAGCTTCGCCCCCTGGCACTTGCAAGAAAGCATAAACGGCCGATGGCAGTGTCTGGGTTTGTCCGGGAATATTGGAGACAAACGTAATGGTTGCCCCGAACTCTCCCATCGCTTTCGCAAAGGCCAGGATCGATCCGGCGATGATCCCCGGCAGGATCATCGGCAGGGTCACAGTCGCAAACACCATCAGCCGCGATGCCCCAAGGGTCGAACCCGCCTGTTCCAGCCTTGGATCCACGGCCTCAATCGACAATCGTATGGCGCGCACCATCAGGGGAAACGCCATGATCCCAGCAGCCAGCGCGGCGCCGGTCCAACGAAAGGCAACGACAATCCCAAACTCGGCCAGAAACCGCCCCATTGGTCCCTGAACGCCAAATGTCAGCAACAGCAAATACCCCGTGACAACAGGCGGCAAGATAAGCGGCAGATGGACCAAACCGTTCAACACCTGGCGCCCCGGAAACCGCCATCGGGCTAGCGCGTAGGCCACAAATATCCCGAATGGCAAAGTGGCCAGAGTAGCCCATACCGACACGCGCAGCGATAGCCGAAGCGCTTCCAGTTCAGCCGGGCCCAACCACTCCATCCCGATCACCTGACCGGCAGGGAAAACCCCTGCTTCAGGAAAACAGACATAGCGTCATTGGTTTGAAGAAACTCCAGAAATGAAGCAGCCTCAGGCGTTGGAACCCGCATCAAGGCTGCAGGGTAGACTATGGGGGGATGCGTCTCGGCTGGTATTTTACTAACAACACTTACCCGTGGGTCTGCGATCGCGTCCGAGCGATAAACAACGCCCAAAGGTGCCGCCCCAGTTGCCACCAGCGCAAGCGCAGCGCGCACATTATCCGTCTGCGCCACCTGCTCTTGAACTGTGCCCCAAAGCCCAAGATTTTCCAGCGCTGACTTGCCATAGATCCCGGCAGGCACCGCATCGACCAGCGCCATGGCCAGGTAACCGCCAGCCAGCTCTGTCACGATATCATAGTCCGAACCGATTTGTTCGACTGGTGCGTGATCTGAAGCCCCAATCAGAACCAACCCGTTACTCAGCAAATCCACACGCGAAGCCGGATCAATCAGTCCTTGATCCTGCAGGAAATCCATCCAATCGGAATTTGCCGAAATGAAAATATTCGCAGGTGCACCCGCCTGAATCTGGCGGGCCAGAACGGATGAAGCTGCATAGGAAACCGTGATGTTCACCTCGGTTTGTGTGCTGTAGACAGACGCAAGCTCATCCAGCGCCGTTTTCAGGCTGGCGGCGGCGAACACCAAAACACCATCGGCTCCGGCCCGGATCGGAGCCAGAATGAGCGTAGCCAGTACCAAAACCGCCAATACCGCGCGGCGGGTGATTAAGAAAGCCATCCAAACTCCGGGCCGGGAAACGGCCGTCTGGTTCTGGAATATCGGAGGCAATGGGTCACCCGCAAGCATGTTTCCCAAGATCAGTTGGTGTTTGTGAAATCTGCTATACCTCGCTTGCGAGTGTGGGCGGCTGCCTGCCCTCCGGCCTCAGACCCGGTGACAGTACGGATGGTTTCACAGATCAGAGTAAAACAATCCGATAAAATCCACTCAAACCTCTTGCACCCGCCCACAGGCTTGGCTAAATGCAGCGCAACGGGTGATTAGCTCAGTTGGTAGAGCGCTTCGTTTACACCGAAGATGTCGGGAGTTCGAGTCTCTCATCACCCACCATCGCAACGCTTAGGTTCTAGGTACGCCTTTTTCGAACGAGGGCGTTTCGTCCGAAAGGCTCAGTCGCCCTCCGCGCGGATATCACTGACCCTCCGACCCGCGATTCCCCAGTTTTCCAGTGGCACCTCGTCAATCACAACAAATGTCGTTGCGGGGTTTTTGTTGAGCACTTTGTGCAACAGGTCGGTGACGCCGGAAATCAACTGTGCCTTTTCTTCGGGTGACGGACCTGTGCCTTCAGGTCCGCCCTCTTGTGTTACCTTGATATTCACGTAAGGCATCGTCCTAGTCCTTTCTCTCGACAAATGAGAAGACCTTGGTCAGCACGCGCCAACCGTCCTCTGAATTGATCACTGTCAGCAAATCCTGATAGTTGCGTCCCATCATCGTCATGCGTGCCTCGACGATGCCGATCCGGTCGCCTTTGAGAGTGATCCGTTCGATAACTTCCTTGCGCGGATCGCCGCGTGAGGCGGGCGGTGTACGGGCATCGATCCGGTCCATGTAGGCCTCTAGTCCCATCACTTCGTAGGTGCCAAGGGTGCCGTTCACGTAGACCAGATCCTGATGGAACACCGCGCGCAACACATCGCTGTTCGAGTGGTAAAGCCCGTCAAAATAACGTTCCATCACGCTCTGGATTTCATGAACATTGTGAAGCTGCATCACGCCAATCCCTCTGCAATAAAGGCCGCGTTGACAGACTCGCGATCGGCGATGCGATCGACGTAGGCGGCGATGTTAGGCCAGGCTGACAGGTCAATGGCCTTGAAGTTAGCCCAGTAGATCAGAACGAATGTGTAAGCATCCGCAACCGAGAACGTCTCGGCGACCAGATAGGACCGCCCGTCAGATAGAACCTTTTCGAGATAGTCGAATTTCGAGCGAACCTTCGCCTCTGCCGCCGCCTTTTCCGCATCTGTTGAGCTATCGGAAAAGAGCGGCCCCCAGGCCTTGTGCAACTCGGCGGCAGCGTAGTTCAGGAATTGTTGTAACCGTGCACGCTCAATACTTCCAAGCGGCGGAGAATAGGCGTGATCGGCATGGGTATCTGCAATGTACTGAAGAATGGCTACGCCTTCGCTCAAATACACGCCATCCTCAACTTCAAGCGTTGGTACATAGCCGTTCGCATTGATTTCCTTATAATTTCTTCCGCTTTCCGTTTGCCCCTTGGCGGTGTCAACAGCCTCGATCTCAAATGTCTCACCAACCTCGTTCAGCATGATATGGCTGGCCAATGAACAGGCTCCGGCTTTGTAGTACAGTTTCATCTCAACCTCCTTTTCATGAGTGCAGGTCAGAGATAGCAATCAAGTAAAACGATTGATAATATCGTGTTTTCATCATAATGATCGATTATTTAGATCATTAGTAGTGTGACATGACCTTAGACCAACTCATTGCTTTAGACGCGATTGTTGCCACCGGAACCTTTCGGGCGGCCTCTGAGCGTTTGAACAAAGCGCAATCTGCCGTTAGCCATCAAATCCGAAAGCTGGAGGCTGAACTGCAGTTTGATCTGTTCTCTCGCGAGACCTACCGGCCTAGTCTGACACCCGAGGGTGAGATTTACTTTCGTGAAGCGACGCGTGTGCTGGAACAAGTGCACAGGCTGCAATCCGTCGCGGCTGGATTGCGCAGTGAACAAGAGCCCTCGATATCGATCGCGGTAACGGCCACAACCTCGCTGGACCCGGTCCTGAGCCTGCTGGGCTCTATCCGAGAGAGATATCCGGGAACTAGCATCCATGTGGCGTCGGAAATGATGGGCGGACCTTTGGCGCGGTTGATGGAAGGCAGCGCAGATATGATCATCGCGGGTCTTGAAGGCGTTCCGATTGACGATGTCGAAACACTCCCCTTCGGAACCATCACGATACGACCCGTTGCAAGCCCAGACTTCCCGGCCGCGCATCGCCCCGGCATCCGATCGAGGCGCGAGATGCAGGGTTATACGCAAGTTATCGTTTCAGGCACCGGCGGGCAGGATTTCGATCAAAGTCGGGATGTTCTATCAGGTGGACATCGTTGGACGGTCTCTGATTTCGAAGCGAAAAGAACCATTCTCAAAGCCGGGCTGGGCTGGGGTGGCCTGCCTGAACACATGGTAAAGGATGAGCTGAGGACCGGAACCCTGGTTCCGCTACGCGTTGATGGTTACCCCACACGCCACACCGAGATTTTCGCGATCCGACGCAGGGACAATCCGATGGGAAAAGTTATGTCCGACATCTGGGCAGAGCTTGAGACGGCCCATTGATAGATGGACCTTCCTTAAGAGCACCGAAGCCGCGTTAGGGTTAACTTGCGGCTTCCAATTGCTTCAACCGGGGCATTAAATCCAAAAGCTCTTTGGTGTAGGGATGCTGGGGTGCCGAAAACAGCGCGTCTGTGTTCTGCAGCTCGACCAATTTCCCCTGTCGCATCACACCCACCCGATCACACATCTGACGCACAACCGGAAGGTCATGACTGATGAACAACATGGTCAGCCCCAGATGATCCTGCAGGTCTTTGAGGATGTTCAGGATTTGCGCCTGGATCGACACATCCAGCGCGCTGGTCGGCTCATCGCAAATCAGGAATCGGGGCTGCGTGGCCAGTGCGCGGGCAATACAGATGCGCTGACGCTGCCCGCCTGAGAATTCGTGCGGGTATTTGCGCCATGCGTCTTTCGCCAACCCGACCCAGTCCAGAAGTTCCCTGACACGCGGTTCAACCTGCGACTTGGGAAGGATGCGATGGTGCAGGATCGGTTCGGCAACAAGATCACCAACCTTCATCCTCGGGTTCAGGCTTGAGAACGGATCCTGAAAGATCATCTGAATCTGGCGGCGATAGCCTTGCAAAGCCTCTGCCCCCATCGCCGTCACATCCTGTCCGTCAAAGACAACGCGGCCTCCGTCCACCGGATAAAGCGTGCCGATCATCCGAGCGACCGTGGATTTGCCCGAGCCACTTTCGCCGACAAGGCCAAAAACCTCACCGTCGCGAATGTCGAAGCTCACCTGATCAACGGCGGTAAAGTACTTGCGTTGCGATGGCAGTAGACCGCCCTTTTGCAGGAAGGTCTTAGTGATACTCTCAACCTCTAGCAGCTTGCCGGATTTCGACAAATCGGTCTTGTCCCAATGGGCTGCCAGATCATCGATCTTGAAGGTTCTTTCCCGTTCGCCATAGCTGACCACCGGGAACCGTTCGACCTTGCTGTGCGGCCGTGGCACGGCGGCGATCAGGGACTTGGTATACTCATGTGTTGGCGCGCCAAGGATTTGATCGGTGGTGCCGCTTTCTACCACATGGCCGGAATACATGACGGTAACGGTATCGGTGGTATCGGCAATAACCCCCATGTCATGGGTCACGAGGATCACGCCAACCTGACGTTCCTTGGCCAGTTCCTTGATCAGATCCAGTACCTGCGCTTGGACGGATACGTCCAAGGCTGTGGTGGGTTCATCGGCGATCAACACGCTGGGTTCCGTGCACAGCGCCAAGGCGATCACCACGCGCTGACGCATCCCGCCGGAAAATTGATGCGGATACTGGTTGAACCGGTCCGCGGGGTCCGGGATGGACACGCGATCCAGCAGAGCAATCGCACGTTTCTTGGCCTCAGATGCGGAAAGGCCAAGGTGTAGCTGGATCGTCTCGACCAATTGCTCACCCACCGTGAACAGCGGGTTCAGCGAGGTCAGCGGATCCTGAAAGATCATCCCGATCTCTTTGCCGCGGATCCTGCGTTTGTCCTCGGCGTCCAGTTCATCGATGCGCCGGCCGTTCAGCCAGACCTCGCCCTCGGACACATGGGCCGGAGGATCCAACAGACCGATCACGGCGTTTCCGGTCATCGATTTACCCGCACCACTTTCGCCCACGACCCCCCGGATTTCACCAGGATGCAGGTCGTAGGTCACGTGCTCCACCGGTTTGAAAATGCCGTGGCGGGTCGGGATTTCCACCGTCAGATTGCGGATCGAGAGAACGGGATCGGTCATTTCAGCCTCGGGTTCAAAGCATCGCGCAGCCAGTCGCCCAGCAGGTTTACACTCAGGGCCAGCGCCAGAAGCGTGCAGGCCGGGAAGAACAGGATCCACCACTCCCCTGAGAACAGGAAGCCCTGTCCTATGCGGATCAGCGTGCCCAGCGATGGTTGGGTGGGCGGCGCACCGACCCCCAGAAAGCTAAGCGTCGCCTCGGCAATGATCGCCAATGCAAGTGAGATTGTTGCAATCACCAGCACGGGTGACAGCACATTCGGCAGGATATGGCGCAGCATGATCGTCAACGGATTTTGCCCAATGATCCGCGCAGCCGCCACGTAGTCTTTGTTCTTTTCAACCAGCGTAGCACCGCGAACGACCCTTGCGAACTGCACCCAGTCAGACAGGCCAATCGCCAGGATCAATACCCAGATCGCCATCTGATCACGATACTCAACAGGCGTAACCCCCTTTGCGATACCGAAGATCAGCATGGCCAGAAGGATCGAAGGGAAGGTCAGTTGCACATCCGCCGTACGCATGATGATGGTTTCGGTCCAACCGCCGAAATACCCCGACAGTAGGCCCAGAATGATCCCAAGAACCATGGCAAACAAAACAGCTGCGACACCGACAAACAAGGAAATGCGCATCCCGTAAAGGATGGTCGAGAACACATCCCGCCCTTGATCGTCAGTGCCCATCACAAAGCTTTCACCTGTGAAGGCATTTGGTTCCATTGGTGGGGTGAACCCGTTCATCAGGTTCAGGCTGGATGGATCGAATGGGTTCGTCGGCGCAATCAGCGGTGCGAAGATCGTGACAAGGATCAGCAGCGAGGCAACCGCTGCCGAAACCATCGCCACCGGCGAACGACGAAAGGCGTAGAACTGATCGCTGTCCAGAATACGTTGCAGGCGGCTCATGCGCTGACCCTCAGACGTGGGTCGATGAACGCATAGAGGATGTCGACCGCAAGGTTAATCGTGACGAAGATGACCGAAATCATCATCAGATAAGCTGCCATAACTGGGATATCCACAAACTGGATTGCGTTGATAAACAGCAGGCCAAGACCCGGCCACTGGAACACCGTCTCGGTGATGATGGCAAAGGCGATGATGGCCCCTAATTGCAGGCCGATGATGGTTATCACGGGCACCATGGTGTTTTTTAGGGCGTGGCGAAAGTTGATGGTCCGATCACTCAGGCCGCGCGCACGAGCGAAGCGGATATAGTCCTGCCGCAGTACCTCCAGCATTTCAGACCGGACCAACCGCATGATCAAAGTCATCTGATACAGGCCTAGTGTGATCGCTGGAAGGATCAGGGCCTTTAGCCCGCTACTGGTCAAAAGACCGGTGTTCCACCAACCGAGATCCACAACCTCACCGCGCCCAAAACTGGGCAACCAGCCCAGTTCAACCGAGAAGATGTAGATCAGCAGGATGCCGATCAGGAAGGTGGGCAGCGACACCCCGATCAGTGACGCCGACATGATGAAATTCGCCGCAAACCCATCTCGTCGGATCGCGGTAAAGACGCCCAGCGCGATGCCCAAGGCAATCGCGAGCATCGCCGAGACCAGCGCCAGTTCAAGCGTCGCCGGCGCGCGTTCGGCCAGAATCTCCGCTACGGGTCGACCCTGACGGAAACTGACGCCGAAATTGCCCTGCACCGCCTCTTGCAAGAACTTCACATATTGGACCGGAAACGGCTGATCGAGGCCAAGCTGGCTGCGCAACCGTTCCACGTCTTCCATGGTCCGCTCCTGCCCCAGCATGTTGTCGATCGGGTCGCCGACAAAACGGAACATCGAAAAGGCGACGAGGCCCACGACGAAAAGAACCAGCGCCGACTGGGCTACGCGCCTGATAATGTATGACAGCATTTAGTTGACCGTGACCCAACGCAGAAGGAAGAAATTGTCGGGCCGTTGCGTCAGCTCGATATTGCTACGAGCACCCCAGACCAGAGGCTGGACATAGAGGGGGACATAGGCGACCTCGTCCTGAAGGATGGCTGTGACCTCATCCAACATGGCTTGGCGCGTTGGCTCATCAATCTCGGATTGGATCATCGGCAGCAACTCATCGACGCGCGCGTTAGAATATCCGCCGAAGTTCCAAGACCCCAGCTTCTTCTCCTCATTGGGAGTCGAGGCCAGAAAGCGCACGGGGTGTTCAGCATCAAACGTGCCCGGCGACCAGCCCAGCAGATACATGTCGAAATTGTCGGCCCGCAATTCTGGCCAGTAGTTCTGAACAGGCATCGCATCCAGTGTCACATTCAGCCCTGCCTGTGTGAGCATGGCTGTAATCGCCTGACATACCGACTCGTCATTGAGGTAGCGATTGTTGGAGCATTTGAAGCTGACTTCCGCTCCCTCGGCCCCAGCTTCGGCCAGCAGCGCCTTTGCGCCTTCCAGATCATAGCCATAAGGGTCCGCGTTCGCTGCCGAATACCCGCGCATTGCTGGGCTGACGAGCTGGCTTGCGACTTCGGCGTTGCCGCGCATGATGGTCTGCAGGATGGCCGGTACATTGACCGCCTTTGCAACCGCCTCGCGGACACGCGGATCAAGGAACAGATCAGAGCTGCCTTGCCCGGCCTCGCTCGCGCCTTCTTTCTGGTCAAAACCCAACATGATGACGCGCGCTTCGATGCCTTGGATAACCTTAACATCCAGGTTGTTCTGCAATCGCGCAACATCCTGAATCGGGACTGGATTGATGAAATCAACATCGCCCGACAACAACGCTGCTAACGCGGTCGCAGGGTTTTGGATCGGCACCAATTCAGCCCGGGTCAGGTTGTGCTCTGCATCGCCCCACCAGCCGTCAAAAGGTTCGAGCACAGTGCGCAGGCCGGGCTCACGCGCAGTGATTTGAAAAGCGCCAGTTCCGTTTGCGTTCAGTGTCGCATAGTTCCCGGCCTCTTTGTCGGGCAGGGCCGTGTCATTTGCCTCGGCCCAGCCGCTATCCATGATCATCCAGTTGGCGATGCTATCGGGGAAGATCGGGTTGGGCGCAGTGGTCATCACGTCGACGGTGTAGTCATCGACCTTCACAACCTCGGCGACGGGGGCAAACCAGCTACGTGTATCCGAACTTTCGTCGGACGCGCGCTGATACGAAAAGATCACGTCATCGGCATTGAATTCGGACCCATCATGAAACGTCACACCTTCGCGCAACTTGAAGCGCCAGCCTGCGCCACCCTCGATCGGCTCCCAGCTGGTTGCAAGCGCCGGTTCGATGGTCATGTCTTTGCCGCGCCGCACCAGCCCTTCATAGACATTGTTCAGAAATCCGAGAACCGGGGCGGAGTTGACCGCATGCGGGTCCATGGTTTGCGGATCGGTGGTGACGGCAAAGGTGAATTCTGCCGCCGCCACGGGCATGGCAAGCGCGCTAAGAAGCGCGGCAGTGGTCAGACGTTTCATGATAGCTCCCACTTCAAAAGTGGCCGGGCTCTGCAGAACAGAACCCGGCAACAAGGCTCTAGTTCAGGCCAAAATGTTTGACCATGGGCTGATCTTCCGGGTCAACCTCGATGCCGAGATTTTCGGCCATACCCCAGTTGAGTACCTGATGGTGGATCGGGATATATAGCTGTTCATCCTGCACCACGCGCCAAATATCGGCGATGTCTTGATTGCGTGCATCCAGGTCGGTGTTCGAGGCCAGTGACTTGATCTTGGCATCCAGATCATCGCTGTCGAAACCGGTGCCATTCCAGGTGCCAATGTCGCTTTCACGACCGTGGACAAGGAAGTTAAAGATGTATTCCGAATCGTAGGTCGGAACACCCCAGCCCAGCATGTAGAAATCGGTCTTGCCGTCCGTAATCAACGGGAAATGCTGCGCCTTGGGCTTTGCATCCAGGTTCACGGTGATACCGATCTGACCCAGCATCCCGACCGCGGCCTGACAGATGCCTTCGTCGTTGATGTAGCGGTCATTCGGGCAGTCCAGCCGGATCGAGAAGCCGTCGGGATACCCCGCTTCGGCCAACAGAGCCTTTGCGCCTTCGACATCCGTGCTGCTTTCGGCATCCATCTCTGCGGTCCAACCGTTAACGAAGGGCGGAGCAATCATGCCCGCAGGCTGCGACTGGCCGCGCATGACCACCTGTTTGATGGCATCCCGGTTGATCGCCTTTGACATCGCCTGACGCACACGCACATCGGCCAAGGGGTTCTTGCCGTCCACATTGTCGGCTTCGATATCGTCCGCGCCTTGGTTCATCCCGAAGAAGATAACCCGGTTCTGCGGTGCCTGTTTGACAACCAGACCGTCTGCAGAATTGACCCGATCAAGGTCTTGTACTGGCATATCCTGAAGGAAGTTCACCTCACCCGACAGCATCGCGGCAACCCGCGTCGCGTCGTTCTGGATGGGCGTATAGATGATCTCGCTGATCGCCATCGGGAACTGATCGCGGCCCCAATAGTCTTCGTTGCGCTCCATCACGGTTTTCACGTCCGGTTCACGGCTCACCAACTTATAAGGCCCCGTGCCGTTCACATTGGTGGTGGCAAAGGTGATCTCACCCCCTTCGAAATCCTGAACCGCAACCGCATTGTTTGCCTCGGTCCAACCCTTGTCCATGATGAACAGGTCAGTGAGGTTTGCGGGCAGGATCGGGTTTGGGCCATCGGTCACGATCTCAACGGTGTGGTCATCTACGGCGCGCACTTCGACGATCGAGTTGATCAACTCTTTCATGTCCGAGTTCGGCTGTTTCGCCCGGTTGATGCTGAACACCACATCCTCGGCAGTAAAATCGGCCCCATCGTGGAACTTCACGCCCTGACGCAGATTGAATACCCAGACGTTCGGATCATCTGTGCTTGGCGCCCAATCCGTGGCCAGCGCGGCTTCGAACGCACCCGTAGTATCGCGAATGATCAGCGGTTCATACATCTGATGGCGGACGGTATGCGTAGGCCCCTCGTTTTGCGAATGAGGATCGAGCGTCAAAGCATCCCCCGAGCGCGCCCAGCGCAATGTCTCAGCTTGGGCCAGCGTTGTTGAGGCCATCAACATCGCCAGCGCGAACATTGGTTTCTTCATTATTTTCTCCCTTATCTGCAGCTGCTTAGCTGCATTGAATTCGCGATACTACGTTGCAAATTTCTGTTAACGCTAAAATCGAGGATAGCATACCAACTGCGTCGGCATGTCAATCGGTCAACGGCACACTAAATCGGAGAATGAAGATTTTAGAACGTCGCCAAGCAGATTTACTAACAAAACCAATGTCGACATCCAAATGCTGGGCAACTCCTGAGACTGTTCGCAAAGACACAAATATCACCTTGGTCGCGCTAAAATACAGTCGATCTAAAGTCTTTCGATATTTACAAATTAATACATTCATTTTAATGATTGTGTATGAGAGAGATCCAACTGTCCCGGCGTATTTTTTTACGTAATGCCACCTGCCTTGCAGCAATCGGAGCTCAATCCAAGGTGGTACTGGCGGAATTGCAAATCGGCTCATCTGGCAGGTTGCAAACGTTATCTGATGGATATCTGACCATACCGCCAGAAATGGTCTTTGGATCGATGCCACAGGATGAGCTGACACCGTTTCTGAAGCACAGACAGATAGACGCGACAAGGTACGAGCCAGAGTGTAACGTGACGCTCTACCGAGATGACACGAACACCGTACTCTTCGATGTCGGTGCAGGACTAGATTTTATGCCAACATCCGGCAAGCTGCTGGATACTCTTTCCGCCGTGAATCTCTCGCCCGAAGACGTTAGCCATGTGGTGTTCACCCATGCGCATCCTGACCATATCTGGGGCGTTCTGGATGACTTTGACGACTTGCTTTTTGCCAACGCCACGCATCACTTTGGCCGTACTGAATGGGACTATTGGTGGAACCCCGCAACGGTTGAAACGATTGGCGAAGATCGCGCTGCGTTTGCAGTCGGCGCGAAGCGGCGCATGGAAGCGATCCAGGATCAGGTCATGTTCTTCGATGACGGGCAAGAGATCTTGCCGGGTATCGCCGCGCGCGCCAGCATTGGGCACACACCCGGACATATGGCGTTTGAAATTCGCCAAGGCAGTGACTCGGCAATGGTTGTGGGCGACGCACTCGGCAATCCGCATGTCGCCTTTGAACGCCCGGACTGGCACAGCGGCACGGATCAGGACCCCCAGACCGCTGCCGCCACGCGCAAACTTCTGCTGGATCAGCTTGCTGAAGAACAGATGAAAGTTATTGGGTTCCATCTGCCAGATGGTGGGATAGGGCGGGTCGAAAAGACAGGCTCGGCATATCGATTTATAGGAAAGCCGTCATGATGCGATCACTTTTGACTATCTTCGCCTTCGCCGCACCCGCCTGGGCCAGCGAAGACATCGCTGATCAGTATCCGCAAAGCGCCCTCTACTCCAAGCCAGTCGAATACATCCCCGGCGTCTACTCTGCCATTGGCGCAACCGCGCCACCGACCTACGAAAACGCGGGCCACAACAACAACCTCAGCTTCATCGTCACCAAAGAAGGCGTGGTTGTCGTAAACGGCGGAGCCGCCTATGTGCTGGCGCAAGCGCTTCATCAGGAAATTCAGGCGATCACAGATCAACCGGTCAAGCTTGTCTTCAACGAGAATGGCCAGGGGCACGCGATGCTCGGCAACGCCTACTGGTCGGAACTTGGCATTCCAATCGTGGCGCATTCGGATGCAGCCGCGGAATTCGAGGAATATGGCCCCCAGATTCTGGAGGGCATGCAGCGATACAATCGCGACAAGGCAGAAGGAACCTTTTTAGCTGGTCCGACCGAGACATTCGATGATGAATATGTGGTTGAGATGGGCGATTTCCGGATAGAGGCCAAATACCTCGGACCTGCCCACAGCCCCGGCGATATCTCTATCTGGTTGCCAAATCAAAGCCTTGTCATCGCCGGAGATATGGCATTTCACGAACGTATGCTGCCGATCTTTCAGGAGACCTATACCGCGGATTGGCTGGAAACCTGGGACAACGCGTTCGAGCCTTTGGGCGCCACGTATGTGATACCCGGTCACGGCCATCCGACAAACATGAATCAGGTGCGCCGCTACACGCGCGACTATCTGGTATACCTGCGTGGCAAAGTGCAGGAGCATATGGATGCGGGCGGCGATCTGGCCGAAGCCTATTATGTCGATCAATCCCCCTATGCCCATCTGGACACGTTCGAAGAACTGGCAACCAAAAATGCCGGGCGCGTTTTTGAACAGATGGAATTTGAATAGTTCAGGATCGCTGCAGGGCGGGCAGTCGCGTTGCGAAGCGATGTGTCACAATCGCCCCGACCCACATAAAGAACACTGCAAGCCAAGCAGTCAGGGACAGGGCGGACCCTCCGGACAGCCCTGCCCCCACGGCGCAACCGCCTGCCAGCATGGCTCCAAACCCCATAAGGGCAGCGCCAAAAAGGTACAGTTCCATCGGGGTGTCATTGCCGAACCGTTCGATCTTCCACTCCCCTGCAGCTAGGGCTGAGCCTGCGGCACCAATTGCTACACCCGGAACCAGGCCGATACCAAAGGACAACGCGACGTTTCGTTTGGCGACCAAAGCCATCAGAGTATCTGTGGCCGGACCGGTGAAGGTAATCGAAGACACGGGTACAACCTCGAAAGAGGTCTGCGCAATTGCGAAGGTCATCAACCAGCCGAGCGCGACTGCCATCCCAACGCCTGCGGCAGACACGATCCGTATAGGCGCGACACGCCTGTATACCGCGAATGCGATTGCCAGAACCAAACCCAGCGTTGCGATAGCTGTGTAAGCCTTTGGCGACAATCCAAGCAACTCTGACAGATCACGCGATGCGCCACCCGAAATCGTCCAGAGGCCAAAAAGCGTTTCACGGACGGGACTAAGAACACCCGTGTAAGCCGCCTGGGCCACCAATGTCAGGACCAGCCCGGTCACCAGCGCGCGCAGATTTCCGCAGGACGCCAAAACCAACAGGCGCGATGCACATCCGCGTGCCAGTATCATACCTGCACCAAACATCGCGCCACCGAGGATGGCGCCACTCAGGCTGCCGGTCGAGGCGATTGCACGTGTCTCAGACAGGTCCAACTGGTCGAAAAGGACAAGCCCCTGTACCATAGTCAGCGCAGTGGTGAAGGCGACCAGCCAAACCGCCAAACGCGGACCAAACGCGCCCTCGGCGACTTCGACAGTCGAGGCGCGCAGACAGAATTGAGACTTTTGGGCCGTCGCACCGAACAGGATGCCAACAAGCATTCCAGCGCATGCCAAAGCGCCTTGGTCACCCAGGACATCAATGAGCTTTTCCATCCGCGGAAGCTCTCACACCGTTGCGGTTGCGTCTTTGTCTTCGGTCAAGTTGTCATTGCGCGGCCATCGGCCTACGCGCCAATTGGCATTGCGTCCACAACTCAGCCAATGCAGAAACCAGACGATCCACTTCTTCATTAGAATGCACAGGCGACGGCGTTATCCGTAGACGTTCCGTTCCTTTCGGGACGGTCGGGTAGTTGATGGGTTGGATGTAGATCCCGTAGTCGCGCATCAGAACATCCGAGATGAAGCGGCACTTGACCGGATCGCCGACCATGACCGGGATGATGTGACTTGGGTTCGGCGTATGCGGAATGCCCAGATCGTCCAGCCTGTCCCGAACCTCTCGCACGCGCTGCTGGTGCAGATGTCGTTCAGCATTGCTTTGCTTCAGATGCCGAACCGAAGCCGCGGCCCCGGCGGCCACGGCTGGCGGTAGTGCGGTGGTAAAGATAAACCCGCTGGCAAAGGACCGGACAAAATCGACAAGTTCGTGCGATGCCGCGATGTATCCGCCGACGACACCGAAGGCTTTGCCCAATGTCCCCTCAATGACAGTGAGCCGATCCATCAGGCCTTCGCGTTCGGCAATTCCCGCTCCACGCGGCCCGTAAAGCCCAACAGCATGAACCTCATCCAAATAGGTCATCGCGCCATAACGATCCGCCAGATCACAAATCTCGGCAATCGGCGCGATGTCACCGTCCATGGAATAGACGCTTTCGAACGCAATCAGCTTGGGCGCATTGGCAGGCAGATCAGAAAGATGCCGTTCAAGGTCCGCAACATCGTTATGTTTCCAAATCCGCTTCTGACAGCGGCTGTGGCGGATGCCTTCGATCATCGAGGCGTGGTTCAACTCATCCGATAAAACCGTGATGCCAGGAAGGCGCGATGCCAATGTGCCCAGCGCAGCCCAGTTCGACACATAGCCGGAGGTAAACAGCAAAGCCGCATCTTTGCCGTGCAGATCCGCAAGTTCCCGCTCCAGCAGAACGTGCTGATGTATTGTCCCAGAAATATTTCTTGTGCCACCCGCACCAGCACCGCTTTGGTCGATTGCGGCGTGCATGGCAGCAAGTACCTTTGGATGCTGCCCCATACCGAGATAGTCATTTGAGCACCAGACCGTGACGTTTTCGGGTCCATTCCCGGTGTAGCTGCGCGCCTTTGGAAACGCGCCGCACTGACGTTCGAGGTCTGCAAAAATCCGGTAGTTTCCGTCTTCTTGCAGCCGATCCAATTGATCACGAAAGTACTGCTGATAGTTCATCTCAATCCCCGACGGCCTCTTCCACGATCTCGGACAACAGGGTCTGGACCTTTTGCATCGGTCCCTCGGGATAGCTTCGGTATCCCACCGTCACGCCATTGTCGTCTTCGGCCACGAAAATCCCATAGGGACAAAAGCCGATGTTCATCGGATCAGCTTCCATCACCTCGCGCGAGAGTTTTGCTGAACAGAAAATGAAGATATCAGCGGCCGCGAATATCTGTTTGTCGCTGCCAACATCCGCACCTGTCCGATTCAGCATCTCGCCAACATGGCTTACATAGTCGATGACCAGCCCCTGCCCGACTATCGCGGATTCAACCGCGAATGTGGCATCGTCGAAACTGCCGTCAAAAGGGGTGGTGATGACCTCTTGGGCCAGAGCCTGACCTGTGAGAACGGTGGAAAATACGGCCGCAGCAATAATGTGTTTCATGGTCTTTACACTCCTCCTGAACCGCATTTTCGCAGATTGTCTTTCGGGGACTTTGACACCGGTCAAATCCCCCGCAGCCCTTAGCTGAACATGTCCGAGGTGATACCCGCATACCAACCCAGCGATTCCTCGTAGGTTGCTTTCCTCAGATCGGCATCTTCGCCGGTTTGGCTGATAAAGCCGTCCACCTTGGCAATCTTTTCAGGCGTCGCCTCATAGGTCGCGCCAACCTTCACACCATCATTGGTGTCGATCAGTGACCAACATGTGTTCGAGAACTTGGCTGGGAACACCTTGGACCCGGTCAATGCCCCGCGCACGGCATTCGCACAGACCTTTGCCTGACTGTTGGCTGAAAAACCGGATTTCGGCATGTCACCCTGCTGGCTTGCATCGCCAAGAACATAGATATCCGGATCAGCCTTCGATGACATGTCAGCCGCATTCACCGGCGCCCAATTGCCATCGGTCACACTGGCCATCTCTGCAATGCGTCCGGCCTTCATCGCCGGGATGACGTTGCAGACATCAACCTTGGTTTCTTCACCGTCGATGGTCACGGTCATTGCGTCCGGGTTCACGGAAACATTGCCACCGCCAAAGTCCTCTCCGATCCAATCGACCATACCTTCGTAGTGGTTTGCCCAGCCTTCCTGAAACAAAGCCATTTTCGAGAATTTCGGCTTGGGGTCGGCGATGATAATTTTGGCTGTTGGATTATTCTCTTTCAGAACATGGGCCACCATGGAAATACGCTCATAAGGCCCTGGTGGGCAACGGTATGGGTTCGGCGGCGCAACCATTGCAAAAGTGCCGCCCTCAGGCATTGCCATAACCTGCGCTTTCAACAGCTCGGTCTGCGATCCTGCCTTGTAAGCGTGTGGCATCTTGTTCTGCGCCGAGACATCCCAGCCTTCGACCGCACCATCGACAAAGTCGATACCCGGGCTCATGATCAGTTTGTCGTAGGGAACGGACCCGCCGCCAGCCAAGGACACCGTCTTGGCATCACGATCAACACCAACGGCCCAATCATGGACCACGTTGATCCCGTAGTTCGCCGCCAGAGCACCATAGCTGTGCGCGATATCCGAAAGCTCTTGAAACCCAGCCAGATACAGGTTTGAGAAAAAGCAGGTATAGTAGGTCCGCGATGGCTCGATCAGAGTTACCTCGATCTCACCTTTGCTGTCTTTGGCGATGTAGCGCGCGGCGGTTGCGCCACCCGCGCCACCGCCGACAACAACGACACGGGGTTTGCCTTGCGCCATCACCATCGGCGCCGATAGCCCAGCTGCGATAACACCTGCGGCCCTCAAGAATGATCGTCTGTTGAATGTCATTGCGTTTCCTCCCGTATTGCATTGTTATTCTGGATTATTGAAATAGGCCGCCAATGCCGCGATCTCGTCATTGCTCAGCCGTCCGGCGATCATCTGCATGACCGGATGAGGGCGCTGTTTGTCTTTGTACGCATGCATCGCGACCACGAAATCTTCGTCTGGCCAATAGACGATTGACGGGATGCCAGCGTCGCCCCCTTCGATCTGATGGCAGGTTGTACATTCGCTGCTGAGATAGGCGCCATATTCCGGGTCGCCCTGAATAGCCAGTATCGCCGGATCGACAGAATGATCCGTGCCCCTGGCCGTTGGGTCCGCTTCGGGGATGTCCTGCGGATTGTCAGAAAATCCACGCAAATAGGCGATGATGTTGGCGCGGTCCTCGGGTTTTTTCAGACCACGGAAACTCATCCGTGTTCCAGACGCAAAGGCACGTGGATTTTCAATATAGGCCGACAGTGTATCAGCGTGCCATTCCAGGCCCGAATTTCCAACACGCTCAAGGCTCTTGGAGTAATTGAACCCGTCAAGGCCTGCCGCTTTGCGTCCAAAAACGCCATTCAGATGCGGGCCGATTGTGTTTTTGGCACCCTCACCGACCTGATGACATCCTTTGCATTTGGCAAACACCACTTTCCCGGCTTCGGCGTCGCCCAGGTCTTCGGTTGCGCTGGACGACGAGGTGGTCGCCATCGCGACCGCCGCACAGGTCAGTATACCCGACCAGCGCATGATCAGTTTCCGAACGACTTGAGATAGACGATTACAGCGTCGATATCGTCAGATTTCTTAAGCCCCGCAAAAGACATACGTGTGCCTTTCATATACTCTTTGGGTTTCGTCAGGAAGGCCGCCATTTCCTGGTCAGTCCAGACAAGCCCCCCCTCAGCAGCGGCGTTCATGGCCTTGGAGTATTTGAACCCTTCGACTGAGGCTGCATTGGCACCGATGATCCCGTTCAATACGGGCCCTGTGCTGTTTTTCGCACTTTCGCCGACCTGATGACAGGCTTTGCATTTCTTGAAGACTTTCTCGCCAGCGGCAAACAATTCTGTGGTTCCGTCCGTATCGCTGGATTCCTGAACGGCTGGCGTTGCCGCAGCTTCGTCCTCGGACTTTGGTGCCGCGGTTGGAATGAACGAAGGACCTTCTGCCGTAAACCTCGGCAACTCGTCAGCGTTGGCGTCGTTCATGACCGAGTTTGAACCACCTTCGGGCGGTGTCTCCACTAAAAAGACAGAGCGCATCGTGACGGCGGCTTCTGACTTGCAATTCTCCATGCATGGCTCTTGCCGCCACTCGGCGTACTCAGTTTCAGGACGTACATCGACGACAAAACCGTTCATGTTGTACATCTCAAAATCGGCGAAGTTTTCCTGGTTGAGCTCGAAATCGTCATCCACCAGATCGTTGGAATAAAGGATGTAGGCGACGATCGCATAGGTCTCATCCGCGGTCAGCGTACCTGCCTCGCCAAAGGGCATAGAGCGGGAAATATAGTCCCAAGCAGTAGACAAATGCGGCCAATAAGAGCCAACGGTTTTCACAGGATCTTCGTCGGCAAGCGTATCGAAACCGCCGGCCAGAACAGGCCAGTTGTCGGCGCCTTCGGCGAATTCCCCATGGCACGAGGCGCAGCGGTCGACAAATACCTCTTCTCCGGTCCAGACATCGCCTGATCCAACGGGCAAGCCACGCCCGTCGGGCAAGACGTCAACGTCCCAGGCCGCGATCTCTTCCTCCAGTGCAGGACGTCCAAGCCCGTATGTGCCCTCGGTACTTGGCGCGGGCGCGGTCAGGTTCATCCCGTTTGCGACCCGCTCGGCCGCTGCGGTCTGGATTTCTTCGACCTTGGCCGCCAGTTCGGCTGCCCGGCTGGCCTCTGCTTGCGCGTTTTCCTGGGCTGTAGCTGCGTGCGCCTCAACCTGACTGATCCGGGTTTCCAAGGTTTCGATCTGCGATTGGCCGTAATTCCGGTTCGCTATAGCCACTGCCGCAGCAAGCACTAACGCGGTGCCGCCGAATACAGGCAGGAAAACATGACTAAGAGACTTCGACATTCTCGGCGATCCCTTCTGCGCTCACGTACCAAGTCTGGATACAGTTATTGTGGTAGACCGAGTTTTCTCCGCGCTTTTCGCGCAGTTGGTCTTTGGTCGGCTGCACATAGCCGGTCTCATCTATCGCCCGGGCCTGCAAAAGCATTGGTGCTCCGTCCCAGTTCGTGTCGAGATAGAAACGCGTCAAAGCCTTGCTGTCGCCCTGCTTACCAAGACGCGCCGTCTCCCAGGTGATCCCACCGTCCTTGGACACATCGACCCGCGTAATTTGCCCATGGCCCGACCAGGCAAGTCCGGAAATGACCAAGGGTCCCGGTCCGTGTTTGATCGGCATTTGCGGGCTGGGTGAGGTGATGACGGATTTTGCATCCATCGCCCAAGTCCATTTCTGGGCTGTGCCATCGGCGTAGACATCAGTGTATTTTGATGTTTCTTCGCGGCTTTCCACGGCCATATCGACAACCTCGATCCGGCGCAGCCATTTGACCCACATGTTGCCTTCCCAGCCCGGCACGACCAGACGCACGGGATATCCATGCTCCATACGCAGCGCTTCACCATTTGCCTTGAAAGCCACCAGCACGTCATCCAGCGCTTTTTCCATCGGGATAGAGCGGCCATTGGATGACGCATCTGCGCCCTCAACATAGACCCATTTGTCAGCTGAGATATCAGCACCTGCTTCCTGCAACAGCGTGCGCAGAGGAACACCGGTGTATTCCATGTTGTGAATCATGCCGTGCGTAAATTGGACGCCGTTGAGTTGCGCACCAGCCCACTCCATACCGGTATTCGCCGCACATTCGCAGAAATACACATGGTTTTCGCGCGGGAACCGCTCAAGGTCGTCGTAGGTAAAGACCAGCGGGCGATCTACCAGCCCATTGATCATCAGGCGATAATCCTCTTTGCGCAGCTCAATCGCGCCCGAGTGATGGCGCTCAAAGGCGCATCCTTGCGGCGTAATCGTGCCATCAAGCGCGTGGATCGGCGTGAAGTTGATCGACGAAATCGGAGAGGCGGTCAGCCACTCCACATTGCGGCGCACGACATGGGATTCAAAGCTGATCGGCATGCCATAAGGTGATTCATCGACACCGGCGCCCGTGTAAGATGCCCAATCCTGAAGCTCTGTTATCAGTGGATCAGGCGTGTCTGCGGCTGCCGCGCCCGCAACTGATCCTGCGGCGACCGCAGCACTGCCTTTCAGGAAGGCCCGGCGGGACGGTTTGAACGCGTCATCCATATCTCTTAGGTCTCCATCTGTGTCTTAAGCGCCGACAACATCGACACTGGTGTTCTCTTGCACCGTGACGGTGCCAAGGTTGCGAATGTGGTTTTCGACGACATCCCAGATCGGCGGACCTTCAGTGCCTTCGTTGACACTGGCCCAACCAGACACGACGTAGGTTTTCGATGGATCAATCGCTTCACCCGTTTTGAGCAGGGTCATTTCGCTGATCCTCTGCCCTTGTGGTTTGGTCACATCAATGCGGTAGCCAAGCCCACCGACGCGAACCATATCGCCGCCTTGCTGGTAGTAGGGATCCGGGTTGAACAGATTATCCCCAACATCTTCGAGGATCACATGGATGAATTCGCCTGTCATTTCTGTGCGATAGGCATTGGGATACGACATCGATGTGACGTTCCAGATGTCCTCGCGCGTGATATCTTGTCCCGGCAGGATTGACGGCCCCCAACGCACGCCGGGCGACATCGCGATGTCTGCCTCACGCTCATTGATCAAGGCATCACAAATCAGGTCATCCCAGGTGCCGTTAAAGTTGCCGCGGCGATAGAGCAACGAATCCGTTTTGCCGATCACCTCACTCAGCGCATCCTCATAAGGCGCGCGCTGATCATTTATCAGAGCGGTGATCGCAGGATCAGGGGCGATAACGTCAGAGAAGATCGGGATCAGCTTGTGCTTCAGCCCCATCATCTGCCCGTCCCTCACGTCGAGATCCACGCGGCTAACGAATTTTCCGTTCGAGCCCGACGCGATGATATGCGTTTTACCGACCAGTACCGGCTCGGGCAGCGCGTCATGAGTGTGGCCGCTGAGGATCACGTCGATCCCCTGCACGCGGCCTGCCATCTTCTTGTCCACGTCAAAGCCGTTATGGCTGAGGACGACAACGACATTGGCACCGGCATCGCGAACCTCGTCCACCATTGCCTGCATGTTTTCATCACGGATACCGAATGAATATTCTGGGAACATCCAACCCGGGTTCGCAATGGGCATGTAGGGAAAGGCCTGGCCGATCACGGCGACCTTTGCGCCACCTCGGTCAAAGAACTTGTAGGGCTGGAACAGCTCAGCAGGCTCATCCCATTCGGCGTCAAAGATGTTCTGACCCAAGGCCGCAAAGGGCAAACCTTCAACAATTTCATTCACCCGGTCGCTGCCCAGCGTGAACTCCCAATGGAACGTCATCGCATCAGGTTTCAGCGCGTTCATAACGTTGACCATGTCCTGACCGGCTGTCTGATGGCAGGTGTAAGATCCGTGCCAGGTATCGCCACCGTCCAACAGCAGCGCATCGGGACGGTCTGCACGGATCGCGTTGATGACAGTTGAAACCCGATCCAGGCCGCCGACCCGACCGTAGGTCTTCGCCAGCGCAGAGAAATCGTTGTAGGTCAGCGCATAGGCTGACGGGCTCCCATCTTTGATCCCGTAGGCCTTGCGGAACGCCGCCCCTGTGACATGAGGCATCTGCCCTCGCGCATCGCCAATACCAAGGTTGATCTCGGGCTCACGGAAGTAGATCGGTTTGAGTTGCGCGTGAATGTCGGTGACATGGATCAGGCTGATGTTGCCAAAAGTCTCGAACTCCAACAGTTGATCCTGTGTCAGGCTTTGCTGTGCGGCAAGTCTGGCCCAATTGCCGAAACCGGACGCCCCATAGAGCGCCGAGGCCGCCATTGAAACCTGCAAGAAGTCACGTCGCGAAATCATCAATTGGCTTTCCTATTTCACATATAAATATGTGAATGTTATTTTTACTAAAAACCCGCGCAGAGCATTGCTTGCGCGGGCCCGTTGTTACTGGCGCACAGCCGGGGTTTCGACTGAAAGCCCATTGCCTCGGGATGCTACATAGAGCTCCAAGGCGCGGAACTCGTCTGACCCTTCGGCAAAGGTTTCTGCCCGCGTGTCGCGAATGCAGCCGCGGAACCGATTATGGCGCGAAATCAGTTTGGCCTGTTTCAGGCGATAGGTCGGGAACCCGTTTATCATACCCTGGCTCAGATGGTCGGCACGGATCATGTTGCCCCAGTTGTCTTCGTGACAATTTGCGCAGCTTAGCTCTAGCTGGCCGTAGCGGGTGTAGTACATGTCTTTGCCCTGCTCCCAATACGGGGCGGCATCGCCATCGATCGCAACGTTCATTGGCAATCCGCGCGACTGCAAACCGATCAGAGCGACCATCCCCTGCATGTCGCCTCCGGACCATTTCCAGGCATCCGCTTCCATACGATCCGTGCGGCATTTGTTGATCAGGTCTTCCATGACAACCAGCTTGCCGCTTTCAGCATCAACCTTGGGCATAGACGCGTGAAGCCCTTCAAAGCTCTCTACCCCATTGTGGCAGGACGCACAGCTTTCACCAGCGGCGCCATCAACCGCCTCGAACAGGTCGATAGCCTGATCAACAAAGATCATCGCCGGATTGTCAAAGTCATCAACTTGTAGCGCTTGCGTCTCGTCCGTGCGGAAGTGCCAACCCGAATAGATCGTATCCAGATTTTCCAGATGTGCTGGCGCCTCGGTCACCGAGGTCATATCCAGCTCATCATTGATCACAAGACTGTCTTCATCCGGTCCGGCCATTGCTGCCACTGGGAAAGCCAGAATTGCCGCGATCGCCGTCAATGCCTTGGTATTCATTACGTTCCTCCCTTGGTGGATCAGCGCCAGCTTCTTTGACCAGCGCTGATCTGCCTTAGTGTCGAGCCGTCAGGCGATCTCGATCGATTTTTTCTCGTCATAAACAGAACCGTCATCATCGTACCAGGTGAAGACGAACTCACCGGCTTCGGGCACGACGGCTTCAAACTGGAAATACGGGTTGGTCGAAATCGCCGGTTCCATCGTCACGTCGACCACCATTTCGCCATTAAACTCGCAGGTGAAACGGTTGATGATCGAACGCGGGATGACGTTGCCTTCCTTGTCCTTGCGCTGGCCGCTTTCCATCTTATGGCTGATCAGCGTTTTGATCGTGATGGTTTCACCAGCCGCGGCTGTCTTCGGAACCTTGACGCGGGGTTTTACACCGGATGCCATTGGGTACTCTCCTGTTCTTCAGGGCGCGCGGCGATCAGCCGCCGCAGCCACCGATTGTCACTTTTACGGTCGCGGATGCCTTGGCAAAGCTGCCATCAGTCATCTTGGCCACAGCGATGACATCCTGCGTACCGGCCAGACGGATACGGGTTGATGCGGATTGTTCAGCCGCCAACGGGCCAAAGTTGAAGGTTGCAACGCCCGGTTCGGGGTTGCCGGCCGCGACGATCAGAATAGACGCCGCGCCCGGTGCGCTGACTTCGATTGGCACAGTGTTGCCGTTTTCGGCGATTTCGGGCGCCGTCAAAGTGACACCGCCATCAACCATATCCGCACCACCCGTAAACGCGGCAATCGCATCTTCAGCGGCCGCATTTGCGCGGAGCGGCATCATTGTCAGGAACGCGGCGCCCAGCCCAAGGGCCAGAGTCTCGCGGCGAGAGAGTTCCATTTTCAATCTCCTTTGAATCTTCGAAAAGTCGCGCCAGAAGGCGCGGTCATTGTTCTTTCAGGGTCGCCAGGAACGCGACCACATCTTCGATTTCCTGTGCTGTCAGGATCGACGTCAAAGGCGCTGTCGGCGCTTTGCCCGTATAGGCATCACCAGGACGGATATAGCCGTCATCCTTGTAGAATGCGGGCATGACCGTCCCATCGAACGTCATCTTTGCATTTGCCACCAGCCCACGAAGCTCGGCCTCGGACCAGCGATCACCCGCCCCATCCAGCATTGGCCCAACTTCGCCATGAAATGGAATGTCTGCCAAAGCCGAGACTGCGTGGCAGGCCACACAGTTGCCTTTCGACTTATCCCCAACGATGAGCGCGCCGTTTGCAACATCGCCCGCAACCCCGGTCAGAGAAACCTCGACCGCGCCATAGTCATCATAGGTTACGTCTTTCGGCCCTGTATCCGCTGCAAATGCGGCAACACCCGACACCGTGCAGACCAATGTTAAGAGTCTCAGCTTCATGATCCCTCCCATTTGCTACCGCGCCGATGGCGCTTTGCGACCCAAAGCTTTTGTGTACCGTAGTCGACGGGTACTGCTCTTCGCAACATTAAATTCATCTTATTGAATTTTTTTATTTGTAACGACAGGCCTTAATCTTGCGAAACATTATTGCGCTCCTGAATGCGCCGCGCGTGATACCGTTGAAAATCTTCACCATTCTCAAGATCGTAGCGTTTCTCATCAACCCAGGTGAAAAGATCCAAGGTTGTTGATTTGGAGAACGCTCCAGGCATGACAGCAACCGCTACCTGGATGGCTGTGGCGTCTTCAGAGACCTCTTCAGGCAGGAAAACAAGCGTTGGGGTGAACAGAATCCCCCATTTGCGCATCAGTGCTCTTTGCTCTTCTTCTTGCCCGTCAAAATCGGTTGCCGTGGTGCTGCCATGCAAATCCATCTGTACGACAAAGAAGTTTTCTTCGATATACGTTGCCAGATCGGGCTGTGAGAACACCTCCTCGTGCATCTTTTTGCAATAGATGCAGCCCTGCTGTTCTATGAACAAAACCAATCGCTTACCTTCGCCCGAGGCCTCTTCAAGGTCCTCACGAAGGTCCTTGAACGTGTCACGCATCCACGGCGTTTTGTGCAGCCCGTCATCCCCCAGTTCCGCGGCAGAAACTGGGGCACCCAATAGAAGTAAGACCAGAATTGAAAAGGCTCGTTTCATAACATCCTCCGCTATTAGCCAATGGTCGCAAGCCACGGCATATGGTCCAGCATCCATTGCGCGATGTGATTGATGGAGTTGGTGGCGATCAACACGCCGAACAGGATCAGCAGACACCCCATCGCCTTTTCGATCAAAGGCAAATGCTTCCTGAACCGCGCCATCCATTGCATGAACGGGCGGACCAGAAAGGCCGCCAGAACAAACGGGGCTGTCATTCCCGCTCCATAGGCGAACAAAAGCAACGCGCCCCGCCACGCGGTCTCGGTCCCTGCTGCCGTGAACAGGATCGCGGCGAGCACGGGCCCCACGCAGGGTGTCCAGCCAAACGCGAAGGCCAGGCCAAGCACATAGGCCCCGATCAAGCTAACGTTCGAGGTTTCGCCAACATCCGCACGATACTGGCGATACAGAATCCCGATGCGAATGAGCCCAAGAAAATGCAGGCCCATCGCGATGATGATTGCCGCCGCAATCCAGCGCAGGACATCAAAATATTCTCGAACCAATTGTCCGAAAATCGACGCCGTCACGCCAAGCGCCATAAAGATCGTGATGATTCCTGCCGCGAATACGATTGCTGAAAGTGTCGCCCGGCGACGTGTATTGGCGGGAATCGCAGCGTCTGCCGAGATCTGCTCCATTCCGCCCCCTGCGAGATAGCTGAGGTAAAACGGGACAATCGGCAAAATGCACGGGGAAAGAAAGGACAACAGACCGGCGACGACAGCTCCTGCAAATGTGATGTCGAACATGGTCAAAACGGTCCTGTCAGGCTATCATTCACACATTCAAAATAGTAAAGATATATCGTCGCGGTCAATCGGAGCTTGAGATGCGCCACCTGTTTCTGCTGTGTTTGGCAATCACATTGCTGGTTTTCCCCGTGGTTTCACGGGCCGAGATGACCCTTTTGATGGTCGAAGAAGATGGGTGTATCTGGTGTGCCCGCTGGGATAATGAAATCGCTGAGATTTATCCCAAGACACCCGAAGGAAAAGCGGCACCGTTGCGACGGCTTGATATTCGCCAAGCGACCCCGGGCGACATCGCCTTGGAAAAACCTCTTTATTATACACCGACCTTTGTTCTGCTGGACGACGGTCAGGAAGTGGGCCGGATTGAAGGCTATCCGGGCGAAGACTTTTTCTGGGGGTTGCTGGGCGCTTTGATGCATGACGCAGGGATAGATATTGAGACTTCTGGATAAACCGCAACAAATCACATAAACTGATTTGAATGCATGAAGCCGAGAAAGCGGGGCGATCTTGTTGGACAAACCATCGAAACTGCCAGTGTTCACAAAGGACATGTGTGCAGACGACCTGGACAGAATGATGGAAAATGCCCAGACGGCATCAAACTTCCTAAAGGCAATCAGCCATGAGGGACGTCTGATGATCTTGTGTTATCTGTCTTCGGGCGAGAAATCCGTGACCCAGATGGAAGAGATGCTTTCGGCCCGACAAGCGGCCGTGTCGCAGCAACTGTCGCGCTTGCGGTTCGAAGGTCTGGTCAAAACACGGCGCGAAGGCAAAACAATCTATTACAGCCTGGCTGATGATCGATCGACGCAAATCCTGGAAGTCGTCTACGATCTTTTCTGTAGGGAGAAGTAGAGGCCGCTCAAGAAACCGCCAGCTTTGGGAGGAGACTGGCCATGCTCGAAACATTGGGAGACGCAAATACCGTTGCGATGATTGGCCTGATGGGTGGCATCGTCTTGGGTCTTGCTGCACGTATCGGTCGGTTCTGCACATTGGGTGCGATCGAGGATTATCTGTATGCAGATGATGACCGGCGGATGCGCATGTGGGCCATCGCCATCGGTGTGGCGATCCTTGGTAGCCATGCGGCCATGGGGTTTGGATGGCTTGATCCCGTCGAAACACGATATCTTGCGCAGACATGGAACCCGATTGGTTCGATCGTAGGCGGCCTGATGTTCGGCTATGGAATGGCCATCAGCGGGAATTGCGGCTATGGCGCATTGGCGCGGCTTGGTGGTGGCGATCTTCGATCATTCGTCATCGTTCTGATCATGGGCCTTTCAGCCTATATCGCCATGTCGGGCCCCCTGGCCCATCTGCGGGTTTGGGTTTTTCCGGTGGAGATGAATCTCAGTGCCCCCCAGAGCCTCAGTTATCTGGCAGAACGGCTAATCTCGATTCCCGCGTGGGTCTTCGGATCGGTTGTTGGCACTATCATGATCGTGCTTGCGCTGGCAAATGATCGCTTCCGCCGAGCCCCTATGCAGGTCTTTTGGGGCGCTGTGGTCGGGTTCGCGATTGTCTCTGGGTGGCTTGGGACAAACTGGGTCGCAACAGACGGATTCGATGCTGAGAGAGTCCAAACCCACACCTTCGCCGCACCTTTGGGTGATACGATACTCTACCTCATGACCGCGTCCGGGAACACATTGTCCTTTGCCGTCGGATCAGTTTCCGGCGTTCTAATCGGCGCGTTTCTTGGGTCCTGGTCCAAAGGTCATTTCCGCTGGGAGGCATGCGAGGACCCGCGTGAACTCAAGCGGCAAATACTGGGGGCAGCGATTATGGGCCCCGGCGCAATCATCGCGGTGGGATGTAGTGTCGGACAAGGCATATCGGCCTTCTCGTTATTGGCCTACAGTGCGCCAGTAACATTTGCCGCAATCTTTGCAGGTGCCACGCTGGGCCTAAAACAGCTTGTTTCGGGGCTGTCCTTCATAGCCGAACGATAAGCTGGAAGCCTTCGTCGGAACACCTTGCGTCACTCGGAACTGCAAGACATCATGCCCGACTATAGAGAGGGCACCTGAAAGCAGAACGCGATCAATTTGAGATGCTTAAATGGTGCCCGGGGGCGAAACAAACAGATAAGCAATTTCAATGACTTAACCAAGATACTACACCCCCCCATACTACGTTTATATTACATATTAGCTTTAGTGAGTTTCCGCGCTTCTGTCTTCTCTAGCAGTATTTGTACCTGCATCACGAAAGGAAGCGTGCCTGACGACCGGATTGTGAACTCGCGTTCCAGTTCTTGTTTGGTTCGGTGCGAGAAGCATTACCTCGTATGTTGGTTTACTTGGGAAACCACTTTTTTCGAAACGCTGAAACTTCGCGACCATAAAATTCAACAATTTTTTGCAGACGTTGCTTCTCTTCTCCGGCCGCGATTTTAACACGGCCGCTATAGTATTTGCTCCCTTTAGATACCCTTGGTATTGACGCGGACTCGTTCAAGAACGAAGACAAAATGTACCTACACTTGAACAACTTGATCAAAGACCGGATTGGCGACCTATGCAAGCATTCCACTCGGCATCGTTAATCAAATCAAAGAACGGGTCAGGTTGTGACATGTTCAGTCGATATCAAGCTCGGGTAAGCTTTCCACGATATCCAGCGTTCGCAGGCTAACCGTGATGACGCGTTGGAAGAGTTTGAGCGGATAGGCTGGGTCGCCAACTGTCTCGACCGCATAGCGGTTGGCGTCGTTAACGATACCGCTGGCTTTGTCGGTCTTCACGCATTGCCGCTCCATCACCCACTCAAGCGCAGGCTTGCCGTTGACGACGTAGTCATAGGCACGGAGTGGGATTTCGGTCAAGCGCGGGAACGTCGACGCCTTCAGATAAGCAGCGGGCATTCGTAAGGATGCGGCAAATGTCTGTGTCTGTCTGATCCTTGAGCCAATCAAGGCAGTCCTCGCGCTCTTTCGGTTAAACGTGCCGTCGACATGCCGTGTCTCGACTGAAAGCGCGGGAAGTGCTTCGTCGCCTTCGTCCTCAGAAGCGACGAATTCCTTGACCACCTCAGCAAACTCGCCAGTAACCATTTTCGAAGTCGCAATGTCTTTGCAGAAAGCAAGTGCGCGTTTCATTGGCTTTGGCGTGTCTGTTTCTTCGCCAATTAGGTTTTGCTTGGTCAACGCCTTGTAACACCCAACGATCTTGGTCGCGTCGTCGAGGTTCATTTCGTTGTCGACGGCCAAGCGGTTCTGAACGCCGCTACTGACCAAACCTTCGTCTACAGCAAGCACAATGACCTTATAGTCGGACAGTAGATTGTTCTCGACTGCCCATGCGAAACCGCGATGGAAAAGGACTTTTCCAAACTTCTCTTCATCATCCATCGACGCAAGTTCAACAGCGTGAATCCGAGCTTTGGATTTTGCGTTCTCGCCGAAGACCTTTGGCGTAGCGGTCATGTACAGACGCTTTTTGCCCGCCACATGCTCGTTTGAGTGGATGCGAACAAAATTGCTTTCGTCTTCGCCCGAAAGGGTTGCACCCGTGGTTCGGTGTGCCTCGTCGCATATGATCAGGTCAAATTCCGGAAGTCCGTGAACCTGCTGAGCCTCTGAAATCGTTTGGATCGACTGATAGGTCGAGAAGACGACAGTCATTTTGTCTTTGTCGGCTTCGCCCACCTGTTCCGCAATTTTTGCAGGGTCAGTAGTAGCCGGAAAAGCGAGGTCGTGAACCGTGAATTGAATTGCGTCGCCGCTCTTCTGGCGCTTACCAACCTTAACGTCAGAGCAAACTGAGAAAGCTAAAACTCATCAGCGCAATCGTTTTTCCATTCTCTGACCGATTGTGACATAAGTGCCAAAGATGGCACCATGAAAAGGACGATCTTGCCTTTACCTGCGAGGTCTTCGGCAATCTTCAAGCCCGTGAAGGTCTTGCCGGTTCCGCAGGCCATTATCAGTTTGCCACGATTATCCTCGGTAAGCCCCACACGGACCGCCGCCAGCGCTTTTGCTTGGTGATCCCGTAGCGTCTTCGGTTCAGCAAATGCCACGCGATCCTCGCGTAGGTATGTTGCCCAATCAATCCGGCTTTTTTCGAGGTCAGAAAGCGCGATCCGGTGGTACTCTCTGTCGACATTGTCGAATACGGTTTGAGCATTTGAACTGAGGTCGCCCAGCGTCGTGTCTACCAAAACAAGACTCACGAATTCCTTAGTTGAAGCAGCGGAAACGAATGAATCAATATCGGCTTTCTGGATACTGTGATCCGGCGCGTAAAACTTGCACTGTACAGCACAGAATCCGGAACCATCTGCGTGGCGCGCGACCAGATCGATCCCAATGTCTTTTGCCGGTAGACCCCTCTCCATAGCCCAGTCGCGGTAATGCCATACCTTGTCATAGAACTGGCTTTGAAGATCGTTCTTTTCCAAAAAGACTTTCACTAGGCGTTCGAAATACTCGCCTTTTTCAAATTCACTTTGCGAACGAAGCCGCATTTGATCCAATAGATTGTTTAAATCTGTAACCACAGCTTTGCTCGCTCAATTGTTTTCCGTGATCTTCAAGCTTAGCACTGGTGAAGTCCAGCCTGATCAGCGGTCGAAAGTAGCAAAAATCGGTGTTTTCCAGTCGCAGGTAATCGTCCATAGGACTGTACACAGACCGCCATACTTATTTCAGCAAGCATCTGTAATATATAAAATTTTCTTGTAGTAGTGGTGCCGGGGGCGGAATCGGAAAAATACGGTAAGCAATTGAAATTAAAATCTAAAGTCATATCTAGCATTCCCGAATACCCCCCAAACTACCCCCAAGGGATTTCTCATATTATTTCAAGTGTTTGATTTATTTGTGTGATTCCGCAATTCGGAATCGCACCAATCGCCCTTCTGCGTCCATTTTTGTCCTGCTCAATGCAGGCTAGTCCAACCGTTAAACGTCGTCCAGTAAACTTAAATCTCTTTCGAGAATGCACCCATCTGTATGGTGAACCCGTTTGTGCTTCAGTGGTCTCAGAGCCGCTGACCCACTCCCAGGCCGGAGATCAAAGCGGCTATTAACTTCGAGCCCCTGGAACAACTGCTTCGCGGAAAAGTCTGCTTTGATTTTGAACAGTTGCTATACAAGTTACGGTCTCTTACCGCATCTGTGTGCTACAGCTAAACCCTATTCCTCAGTTTTTGCGCCAGCTCCTGTAAAGGAACGGGCTAGACCTACCGGCAGAGGTCGAACACAATTCATAAAACGGACAGAGATGAGGTTGCGGCCAAATCGGTTGAAGCCGACAAATAGTATCTACCATACATTGGTTTGCGCGCCCTAGATTCTGGAATTGCCTCACACTTATATCTTTTAAAGCAACCGGTCTCACCAATGCCGCCGCTCGTGGCCAGCCTGCAGGACGATCAGAGAGCAGGAGTTAGCTCGGAAGCGATACTCTGACGAAGACATTCTGAAGCTTTTTGGTAAGTATTGGCTTCATGATCGGCTTTGAAATGTTTGTTTTTCCGACACTGCTTATAGTGGCTCGGCAGAGCTGATTACGTCAAAGTGAGGCCTGCGCCCGTCGGGTTAAAATTTCGTGGGCCGAACGCCAAAAGTGACCGCTTCTCCAATGCGTCCTCCAGAACAAAGGATATACATCTTGGAGGGCCAAAAAGTCGTCTGATATCTCACCATCTAGAGCGCTCTCCACTTCATCCAAAATTTTGAGCCAATGTAGGCTCTCCGGCGATGACAGCCAGAAATCAAAGGGGTCGCCGAGCGAGTATCCCGGGAGATAGTCGATTCTCCACGGCGAATTACCTGTCAAACTATCCAAAGTTGTCAATTCGTTGGCTGCAAAATCGATTGCCTTTTCGTATCCCACAATGGAAAGCGCGTTCACTCGGTCTGCGTCGTCTGCAAGGATCGTCAAACCCGTTGAAGCGCTCGACAATACTTCCCTTCCCAAACCAGAAAAGGTACCTTGAGGGTTATGGATCTGGCCGGCCTGCCCGAAGGTAAATGCGTCAACTCGCGACCGATCAAGAAAAAAAAGATCCAGAATTGGCTGATCTTGATCGAATAAAACCCATTTATTATTTATCGCGTCCTCTGGAAACGCTGCTTGAACAAGCGGACTGTTTTGTCCTAGAGAATTCCACTTCCAATCTTGCATTGCACCAACGAGTTGCAAATGCTTTTCGTCGAGGATAGCGCGAACCAACCCAAGTGACTTGAGCACATGTGGGAGAATTGGAGACCATGCGAAATTTGCCGGATAAAAGCTTGATGGACGGACACCCAAAATCGCCGATTTAAGTGCAACGTCTCTGGAAAGTTGTGCCATTAAGTGCGCATTTTTTAGAAAGTGCGGATAAACTTCATGGTAGAACGTAGCTGCGATCTCAACTGTCCCGTTATCAATAAGTTCGAGAAGTTGTCTCAGGACCTTTGGAGCCAGTCGTGGCAGCCTTTCCAAAAGCACTCCAGTGATGGCTAGTGTCAAAGGTGCGCCGGTGCGACCATGTGCGCTTAGCAATGGGACTAGTGTTTCCCTCAACACGTCCATTACGTCTTCATCATCCATTACCCACGGCAAATGGAGATAGAGTGCTAACGCGATAGCTTTTTTGTCATCCGTCAATCAGAATACCTTTCAATCGCGAACAATGCTCCTCCCAGCAATAAGGCTTGGCGATGTTCATCGCCGCTTTTGATTGGGCCATCCAAAAATCGTCGTCCAGAAGCAACTTTTCGATGAGTTCCTGCGCTGCACCGAGATCTCCGGGAGAAAAGGTCAAGCCACTTTCACCCCATATTTCTTGAAGCCCTCCTACGGCGGAGACAACCGGAACCGCACCGTGAGCGGCGGCCTCGAGTGGCGCTAAACCAAATGTCTCATATGCGCTGGGCAAGAAGAATACAGGGCTTTTTTTCATCACACATGGTAAGCGGCTCTCAGCGTCGAGATGACGGTCGGCGAAAATGCGGCTCTTAGGCACAAATGTCTGCAACCGCTCGACAACCTCTAGGCGATGTGTGCCATCACCAACAAGATGCCAACGTGGCGACAACCCTCGATCTTCGATGCTACGTGCAACCTCCAGAAAGCCGTCCCAGCCTTTTTGATCAGAGAAACGCGCCACCGTTAGAACCGAACTTGCCCTAGGCTGGATAGGACTATTTTCTGAAAAATCCCCGTGTACGCCCAACGGTATGACTTTCACACGAGCTCCGGGCACAGGATAAACGTTCCGGATTGTTCGCAGCGCGTATTCTGTAGGCACTAGGATTGCTTTGCTTCCAATCATCGCAGCGGATTCAAGCACTTGTTGCCTAGACTCGTCAGGTCCCTTCTCAAAATAGGAGAAGCGCGATGACAACGGTAAGTGTGAAAACAAGACGAAGTTCTTCGCCTCGCATTTGTTGCGTAATTCAAAGGCTAGGCCAGTCTCGTAGTGATCCTCGAGTAATAGACTGTGCATAGGACTTGGAAGGTGGGGTTCTACTAGCGCTCGGAGCAACGACGCAGCCGCACGATAGCTATTCAAATCGAATTTACTGGCTCTCAAGCACTCTATGTGCGCGGGGCACACCGCATAAATGTAGCGAACCCCCGCTATAGTCTCTTCCTCTACGCTCTGCTTTTCAGGGATGACAGAGAGACAATAACTGGGAACTACGACGACCGTCACTGCCAACTCCAGTGACAAGCTCTTTGCTACTTCGTTGACATGACGTGCCACGCCGCCAAGTCGGTATCGACCGCCCTCTGAGGCAAGAATGACTAAATTAGTCACTTTGTTACCCCTTCAAAGCGACCAAAGCAATTATCGTACCAATAATCGCCAGTACTGCGCTAAGTGTAGCGACCCACTGGGCCATTAAGGCCAAGTTGTTCGCCCGGAGTTCGTCTATTGCGTTAGACACCTGATGTTGGAGCTTTCCTTCGATGATAGTGTCACCGAGTGGGCGCGAGACTGGCAGCCGAAGATGTTCTAACGTTTCAATACGCGAAAGCCGTCGTGTAAGCCGCCGGATTTCGCGAACATCCATAAAAGCCTGCGCAAACCGGGTTACTACATAATGCTTGGGAGATTTACTCATTTCCAATAGTCTTTCGTAAGTGTCCCTTAGTATCTCCTCATAGAGCAAGCCATATAGCGCAGCTACCGGAACGACATAACGCAGAGGCGGGTACTCTGGAATGAAGTCGTATTGGCTAAGATTAGGCTCCTTAAAATATGACTGCTGCTCCAGGTTGGCAGCAGCCGCTTCCGTTTTTTGCTCTTCGACAAACTTCAAGAACAACTCGCAATCTGCGAGTTTCTTGTCGAAGGTTTCAGCTGGATAACCAGTCGACATTACCACAGCACTTCCGGGTTGCAGCCATGCTTCAAAGAAATCCGTTGATCGCCAACCAGTTCCTCTTGAAGTTGTGTCGCAAGCAATTTCTAGGTCGACACCGTTTGGTTGCAAATTCAAAAGGCTATATACCATTTGAGCATACTCCGACCTAGCTTCAAATTTCGCTCTCTCCATTCCGAAAAGAGAAATCGTCGAAAAAACGCTATGCGGCAACGCATAACACCTTTTGGTAGTCAAATGGCGGAAACGGCCAGTGCGTCTCTGACACAGTGCAGCACGCCAGAGGCGTAGTGCTGTGTCAGCCTGTTCGTCCTCTTGCAATGTACCGTCATTCATCGCAATAAACCGATGAGCGTAAGCGCAAAATGCACCCAAAAGATCCTGATCTATACCAGCACCCAACTTGTTGGGGCGAATATGGATTTGAAGCAAATGGGTCTCTATTTCATCTTCACTGTCAAAAAGGAAATATGCGGCATCCGTTCGAAAGATCCCGTTTTTTGCAGAGTCATTTCCAGTACTTCCGATAAAAACTGTGCTGTGGTCACCGAAGAATGGTTCAAAATGAATTGGGTGGATAGGAAAACTTTTATTGAAGACAGAATCCAGCGCGCACGTATAGCACGAGCTAAAATACCGGCACAGTTCTTCATCCTCGGCAAAATCCCTAGTCGTGCTTTGATTGAGCTTCTCACCTGTCCAGGCAAGTGACAGCGTAGCCGCCATTTGCGCTGGTATATTATTGGTTTGTTTCATATTTTTAATCACAATGGCAGAAAACAAGTTGCAAAAAGTAAAAGTGTACTTGAAATGATTGTCAACATTTCAAACTCAGCGAACGGTGGTGGTCCTTGCGTGGGCAAATCACCGCGCGATCTCGGAGCTCGGAAGAGTGGAGCACTTCGAGCGCAGGACGCGCTGACAACGGCTAGATTGTGCCACGTAAATGGACCGAAGCATCGACACCGTAATTTACTGCGGCGCGTCCCTTCAAAAGTTTGGGCTCGGTGTCGTCGTTTTCCGCCCTTCAGGTCAGTGACCAAAGGCAACGTAAAACCGACATAGCCTATCCGCAGGTCGTTCGGAAAACTGCCTTTCGATGCGGTTTGCACCAATGGCAGTTAGCCGGAACTCACTACCAATCTTTCGGAATACCCGGAGCAAAGCCTGTACTTCGCGCTTTCACCAAACAGTATTCATCTTCACATCAGCTTAGGGTTGAATTTTACCACTTAGTAAAGATAGTACGAACGGCGGGCATGACATTTCTTTTCTAGTTTGGCAGAATAGGATTAGATCAATGGTTTCTTTTCTGGAGATTTCGCCGGAACAAATCCAACGCTTAGACGAGCACTTGCTCGTGGAGCTGCTGCGCAGGCTTGCTAAGGCTGAAATGTTGAAGAATGGAATCCCATTAAGGGATGTGAATGTCCCAACGCAAATACACGTACCCGATGGAGGCGAAGACGGGCGCGTTTCGTGGAGCGGGGGACCAAATGAAACAGACTACCTTCCCAGTAGGCATACAATTTTTCAATGCAAACGAAGTGATCCCGGTCCTGCCGGATGTAAGAAAGAAACTTGGAAGAAGGGTACAGGAAGCGCAGGCAATCCCGCTGAACTAAACGAGGCACTGGAGGAAGCTTTAGCTGTAAGCGGATCCTACATTATCGTCACGGGCAGCGCCGTAGTTGGCACCAAAGTTACGGCTAGGGTCGATAAAATCGAAGAAGGCATAAGAGCTGCAGGTAAAAACCCCGATTTTTTATCGAGCATTCGGATTTATGACGCCAATAAGCTATCTGACTGGACCTCCACTCACCCGCCAATTGCATTGTGGCTAAACAGCATCCTGCAAGAAATTGACCTAGGCGGCCTGCAGTCATTTGATCTATGGTCTCAAGATAGCGAAATATCGCAGGTGGCGTTCCAGACCACCGACGAACCACGCTTCCGCCTGACAGGAAACACCGCCCGAACTTTAAGATCTGAGCTAGGAATCGATCGAGAGACACTCAATTTTGAGCAACTTCAGGCAGCAGTTGAACACTTCTTCGCCTCCGGTCACAAATCCGTACGTGTTGTTGGTCCGTCTGGTTTTGGAAAAACGCGCGTCGTTCACGAACTCTTCTTGAAGCCTAATGGTGACTGCCCGACACTTGATACTTCATCAGTGGTGTTTTGCGAATTTGAAGATGTTTCTCAACGTCTTGGCAGCATTGCCTTGAATTTGGTGTCGAGCGGAGCCGAAAGCATCCTGATTGTCGACGATTGTCCCGACAGTTCTCACAACGACTTGTTCAGAAAAGCTCAAAGGCAAGGGTCTCGAGTTAAACTGATCACTTTGAACGTGGAAACTCGGTCTCAGGGAGTCCATGGGAACCTTGTCATTGAACTACTGCCCGCTTCAGACGACCTTATTGGCAGGATTGTGGAGGGCAGCCCCTACCTTGGTGCAAAGAATGACATAGGCTTCATTCGGGACTTAGCCCAAGGTTTTCCCAAAATGGCTCTCGTGGCAGCAGAAGCGGCAGAGAACGGTGACGCAGCGCTGGTTTCGGTTGACGCATTGGTCGATCGGATTGTCTGGGGGAACGAAAAGCAAGATGCAGAAGCCCTTCGAGCGCTACAATTTTTGAGCCTATTTACGCTCGTTGGAGTGGATGGAGACAGGCAATCTGAACTGGAGCAATTGGCAAGCTTTATGGAAGCATCGGCCAAAGATGTCTTTCGAAGTTTGGCGGTATTCTGTGATCGCGGCATTGTTAGGAGAGTGGGGGACTTTGCGGAAGCACGTCCACAACCACTGGCAGTAAGGTTAGCAATTCAATTGCTTGACTCTTCGCCGGATGGCGAACTTACCCGTCTGTTTGAGAACATCGGCACGGACTTGCGTTTCAGATTGCTTGGGAGGTTGAGGTGGCTCAGCTTCGATCATCGTGTTTCTAGTCTTGCATTAAGCGTCGTCGATACTGTTATCCCCAATATCAAAGCGCTCAACACGGACGAAGGTTCCAGATTCATGGATCGGCTAGTACATCTGGAGCCCGATCTAGCAATGGCTATGTTTGAGAAATTCCTTTCACACTTGTCAATCGATGAGCTCTTGGCGTTCAGCGACGGTCGCCGCAATACAGTTTGGGCGTTAGAAAAGCTTGTTTTTCGGGATGAGAGTTTTGAGCCGGCGGCTCAACTATTGCTGAAATTAGCTGCGGCTGAGAACGAAAACTGGGGGAACAATGCTCATGGTCAATTTGTTGGACTGTTTCAACTACATCTGTCAGGCACAGAGGTTGAACCAAAAAGACGGCTATCAATCTTAGATGCTGGACTGAAGCATGAAGATGCTAGAGTAAGGTCGGTTTGTATCGATGCGCTTGGCAAGATGCTGGATACGAGGCATTTTTCAAGGTCCGGTGGTAATGAGCGGATTGGCGCAGAACCGGCCCTCCAAGACTGGCAACCCGCAATCTATCAAGATATTTTCGATTTCTATAACTCAGCGATTGATCGACTTACAGATATCGCGCTGGAAGAGAACGTCGAGACGTATGAAAGGGCTACTTCGCATCTTGGTGGCAATATTCGTGGATTGCTTTCGTACCCCAACATATTCGACAATCTACGAAGCCAAGTGACTAGAATTATTGAGAAGAACCCCACATGGACCAAGCCGATTAAGTCGATAAACCAATGGTTTTTCTTCGACAGCAGCGAAGCTCCGACGGATTATGTAACTCAAGTGCGCGACTGGTACGAAGAGTTGTTTCCAGACTCCAAGGTGGACCAGTTGTTGCTTCTGTCCGGAGGGTGGCCTGGCGACTTCCACGATATTGGTGTCCCGTATGACCCTGAGAGCGACACAGACCATGAGTATGCAATAAATTGCATTCGTGAGATAGTCTCCACTCTTCCGAGAGATGCGAAAGACAACTCAGAACTAGTTGGCGAGATTGTCCGCGGTGAATTCAATAGCGCCTGGGCGCTAGGACATGCGCTCGCCAATCATGTTGCGGATCCCGAAGCCTTGATGGTTTTGGCTTGTGAGGCGCTTCGCCACCCAACAGAAAAGGCAATATGCCTAAAAACTTTTTGTGGCATGATATCTGGGGCCTTCAATCAATCTCGCGATGTTGGAATGGCCAGCTTGGAGATTTCCTTGAACGCGCCTGAACTAGACGGTCACGCCATTTCGTTAATTTCTGCTGCTAGAATGGACTCTGATATTGCGTCGCGTGTTGCCCAGTTGGTTGCGGACGGTTTGTGCGATCCACGGGATGCTGCGACGCTCAGCTGCGGCCGCGGCTTTGATGATCATAACTTTGAGACTATCCTACCGCTCGCAGATGCAATTAAACAAACCGGGCCACAAGGAGTATGGTCCGCCTTAGACTTTGTTTTTATGTACAAATACGGACAACCTAATAGCTTTGTTGAAAAAGCACCTTATGTGAAGGAGCTTTGCTCTCATCCCAACATTTTCTCCGTTGAGGCCATCGGAGTGATGGACGCCCATCATTGGGAAACAAGCATTGAACTACTCTTTAATTCGGACCAGATGGACGACACGTTGGCGGAAGCACTTTGTGATCGCTCGTTGGAACTGGCAACCAAAGCGGAACATGACGTTCAACTGAGTATGGACGATGCGGCGCGCAAGGTTTTATTACTTGCTATGCAGTACGATCCCGTATTGGTGTGGAACAGAGTGCTACTGGCATTTGACGATGCAGATGCCATAACAGAATGGCGGTTACACAACTTACTGAAGGGTTCGGACCGAGCGACCGGTCAAGCTGGAATTCTGAATGAACTTCCAGAGGAAATTTATCTGAATTGGATAAATAAGAGACCCAACGAGCGGCTTGAATTTGTGCTTGAGTGGGTCGAATTGGTCGAAACAAGAGACGAGAGCAGTCTCTTTTGGACAGCACAGTTTATTTGGTTGATCGAAACCTATGCATCTGACATTTCTCAGCTTGAAGGAATCTATGGCAGATTGCTTTCCGGTATAAGCCGGGGTCCGTTTTCCTCTCGATTAAAACCCCTAGTTCCGCTTTTTGAGAGCCTTAGGAACAACAATAACCCAATTGTTAGAAAATGGGCCTACGACTGCGTCCGGAACCTAACCACAACCATTGCGCAAGAAGAAAGAAGGGAAGCAAATCGGGAGGCGGAGCTCAGAGGATAGCACTCCTTAGATGATGAATCGTGTCTGCCTTCGAAACCGAAACGGCAGTACTTACTGGCAGGTTTGAGCCCGAAACCATAATCCCGATGGATCACAGGCGGATGATGCACTAACAATCAACTTGGACCAGTCAGATGAGGCTGCTCACGGCCGTCTGCGCACTCCACAACAGCGACAGCTTGATGGCAGGTCAGACTTCAAGGTTATCAAAGCCTCGGTATTGTAGCAAGTTTAACTACTTGGCTTCATATTCCGCATTAATTGTGAATTCACTGCTAGTTGCCGCATCCAGAACTCGCTTAAGCGACAACTCAAAGCTTCCCGACAAAGTAACCGTGCGAGATATTGTGGCCTTTTTAATTCCCAACACCTCACCCCCAATCGTTATTGTCGCCCGAGTTGCGTTTAGTACTCCGTCTAGAATCGAATTCATCCAGCTGTTGAGTCGATCAAGTAAGACGGCTGTCACTGCGGCAATCTCCTTACCCAAGCTCTTCTTGGCGTCTTCGTAAAGGGCAAGAGTTCGTTGAACAATCGGTTCTGCAACCTCAACAGTTGTCTGCCGGGCGCTTCTAAGGGCGCCCTCAACTTGATCCCAGATTCTGTTAATCCACGTATCTGTTTGATCCGGGATCGGAGCGTTCAGCGCCTGCAAGCTTGGTGCCGGGACGTCAACACCTACTTCGCGCGCTTTCAAAAACGCCGCTTCTACCAAATGCTCGTCAACTGTTTGTCTTACTTCCATCTTCCGACTCCCATCAGGTTAAAAATCCCATCCGGCTTTTCGCTTGCAAAACAACTCGTTCAGTTCACGGGGGAGTTTTGGTGGAGCGCCCGAAGCGTCCGGTCGGCGAGCGGTTGCGAGAGCGTATTCTACAAAATCGTACCGTATGTGAGTTGTTTTCTCCGTTGCTTTCTCGAACCCTCCCTCCGACAGAGTTTTTGCCAGACCTTCGGAAATGCCAACTGTAGACAGTAATGCTTTGCCTGCACGTTCAATTCGATTTCTTTGCGTTTTGTGATTCCGCAAACTATTGACTTGCGCCTTCAGACGTACCTCCCACTCGTCGATCGAAACAAATTCGTCGTCAATCTTCCAAACCCACCCCGAGTCCAACCAGTTCGAGATTCGTTCTGTTAATTGCCCCAAAGGTACATGAAAGTCATCCCCAGTCGGATTACCGAGGCGTTGAGTAGCTTTAGAAAGAAAACTTTCCCTACGTTCCTTCCACTCGGGGCTCTCAATGCTCAGAATAGCGGGAAAGGCTTGAGACCATTCGTGGTATTGTAGCACAATATAGTGCATTGGCTGTGAGAAAATTCCCGTACCAACACCCGCAAGATCGATTAAACGTGAAACCCGCAGCAGTGGATCCTTTAATCGGTCATGAATTGATTTGATTTGCAAAAAGTCATTTTTTTCAATCGGTAACACTAGTGCGTTAATACTAGCTTTACCTGTATCGACGTGAGCTAGTGTTGTAACGAGTGGCACAAAGATGTGGGCGGCATGATCGGGCTCCGCAGTATCGACAGTTAGGAAGTTACACTCCACATTACCCACTGGCAGTAAAAACGATGTCACCGCCGAATTAAGCTGAAACTCTCTGAGTTCATTCTTAAACTGTTCATCGAGCCCCGCAATCGAAAGAAATTCCTCGCACTCTGCACGCAAGGAAACCTCTTGTTCATTGGATTCGCAAGCTAGAGTCGAAGGCGGCGTTACTTCAAGATTGCCGACTCTGACAATTTTTTGGCTCATCACATCCCAAAATTTGTACATGCGTTTTTCTTGCTGCTCGAGTGTGTCGGTGGCCGCGGTCGGCTTCCCTTTCTTCCAAGTTATTAAGGCACCTTTTGCATCCTTGGCCGGCAGGTGGGCAATTAACGCAATGTCTTCGGCTGACAATCTTGACAAGTTACTCGCCCAATTGCACATCTGCTGTCTGCACCTAGCTTCGAATTCATCAATCGGAACATCCGGATCTGGCAGATACTCCAGCAACCCAAACTGTGTTGCATTCAGTAGAACGGCAAATACCTCGGCACCTGTCATGTCTCTTCCCGAATTCGCGCGCACTTCAGCAGCGATCCGGCGAACTGCAGCATATCCTGTACCGTATATAGGAGCGCTTTCGTTGTTGAAGAATAACTCATACAGCCTGCGGTGCCCCTCACTAATCAGCGCTTCGGAGGCCCGATCCTCAAACTCCATGTGTTGTTCTTCGAACGCTTTTCTGACGTCTTGCCCTTCCTGTGGATTCACATCAACTAGTCCACGAAGTGCTTCAAAAACGACTGAAACCCCGACCGGATCATCAGAAGGTATCACCGCGCTTTCCGCATACACAGCCAATCCTTCGAACCAAGGAACCCATACATCTTGGACGATCCGCATACGCTGTATGATTTCAATCTGATGTTGAATGTACGGTAACAGTTTAGCATCTCCAGGAGGCAACTCTCGTTCGAATAGTTGGTCACCATCGCTCTGCGGATGAATCTCCATGAAGAGTTCCAAGGCCCAAATCCAAGACTTGAACGTATAGAGATATAATCCTAAATGCCGGGAAAGTGTTAGGACATGAGTAGTTTCATGAACATAGTAAGCAATGTTCTCGGCGAAGTCCCGTTCTCGAAGTACCGATTTTCCCTGCGGTATTGCTTGCCGATAGGCGTGGTGATCAATCCTCCAATCTGTCCAGTCGACGGATAACGCCATTGGCTTCGTTTTGGGGGACAAGGCAGATCTTTCTTGTTCTATGACTGACAGAAGCATCCCGGCGCCTTCTGCCAATGATGACAGGTATTGGACCTTCTCATGGGCGTCGGAAAAGCGTCGGACCCGCTGAACAAGGGGATCAACTCCCGACTGCCGGATGAAATGCTGACGCTTTGTGTTGTTCAACGCTATTGATAAGTTGAGGCCAGCAGGGCGCAGCCAATCGAATTGGTCAAATTCCTGCTGGATCGATATTGCAAGGGCTTCACGGACGGGTCCTTCCGGTAAAGCAATAATGGTCTCGACCAATTGCTCAGCAGCCCGAAACGCGTCGCGTTGAAAGCTAGTATCCTCTTTTGAGCACCGGATTGCTTGACGTAGAGCTTCGTGTCGAGCAGCAGCAAGCTGCTCAAGCTTTTTGCCAACAATGGCTAGCCGAGTGTGTAGTTGAACGGTGGTAGCGCACTTCTCTTCCTCTGCGGTTGTAAGCCGTTCAGATGAGCCATTGAAACAAGCCATCGCGAATGCTGCGAAATCATAAGCGTTCTGTGGATCACTACTTTCAATCCCTTCACCAATTGTAGCCAGCGACACTCCTAATTTGCCCGAAGCGCTCTGTCGGTTCTCGAATTCTATTTGACCCATGGCCGCCAGTACTCCGAAAATCGCTTTAATCTCAATTAGGTCTTCGGGATCAGCAGTCTTCTCAAAAAACAGGTCGATTATTGGCTCCAACTGATCGGGAAGACGCCATGCCTCTTCCGACCAGTTATGAAGGCGGTTTGCCGCCAAAACACGCCAGGTATTCAGACTCAAACGCCGTTCTTGATCCAACAAATATTGAGTAAAGCCTCCCCCCCAGCGACCGAGTTCCTCAACGAGTTCATCGAACTCAACCAATTCGCTTTCCGGATAATTTTTTGAGCCAAGATACTTTGTTAACAAAAACCTAATTGCGATGTGCATGAAGTCGCCTTCGGCATCTGCGCCTTTTTCCTTTTCAGCTGTAAATGGTCGTATTTTCGCGGACTCTCGCCGCTCAATTGAGGCGCCACGAAATGCACTCCAAGTTCTAGTACAGACCTGCAATGCGCGTTTGAAAAACATTGCTCTACCAAAATTTTTCCAAGAAAGATGAGAATGAGAGTAAACTATTCGCCCCCTTCGAGTCGAGTTTTAGCACTATGAATGTCCTAAACATGCCTTGTTTTTCTCGGCACCCGGCAGATTTCTAGGGTCAGGACCCATTGTTTTCCGCGTGGCTGCGTGATTCACGGTTCGAAAATCGAGCGGTGACATGTCTGATCTTTTCTGGCTGACGGATGCGCAGATGGCGCGTCTTGAGCCTTTCTTCCCCAAGTCCCACGGCAAGCCACGCGTTGATGATCGACGTGTATTGAGCGGCATTATCTTCATTTATCGCAATGGGTTGAGATGGCGCGATGCCCCTTCGGCGTATGGCCCACACAGTTGAAGGGGATCGTGGCCCCAGTGGGGCCACGTAAGCCCCGGAAACGCTCTATGACCGTTGGAAGCGGAAGAGCGTCAAAGGCATCTTCGCCCGGATGATGGCCGGTCTGGCTGCCGAATACGGTGAAGAGAAGACTGTGATGGTCGATGCCACCGACCTGAAGGCCCACCGTACCGCAAGCAGTTTGGGCGTCAAAAAAGGGGCGCGGACGCCTGATTCACTGCCCGGCAGGCGCATCCGGAGGATACTGCCGAGAGGGGTCGCACCAAGGGCAGCATGAACACCAAGTTGCATGCCATCTGCGACAGCCGGGTACGTCCCTCAACCTGTTCATCACCGCCGGTCAGGTCAGCGATTACATTGGTGCGCGGGCACTGCTGAGCGGCCTGCCGGATGTCGATTGGCCGCTCGGGGATCGTGGCTATGACGCCGATTGGTTCCGGGAGGCATTGAAAGACAAAGGGATACGCACCTGCATCCCCGGCCGGAAGCAGCGGAAGAAACCGGTTAAGTACGACAAGCGTCGTTACAAACGGCGCAGCCGGGTCGAGATCATGTTCGGCAGGTTGAAGGATTGGCGGCGTGTGGCAACCCGCCACGACAGGTGCCCGAAGGTCTTCCTGTCAGCAATCGCCCTCGCAGCACTCGTTATCTAGTGGCTATGAATCCTGACCCTAGGTTCTAGACCCACTAATTTGGTTGCTGCCATCTCGGCTGCGTGATTCAAGCCCCTGAGTTTCAGGGGTGTATCATGAGCAATTTATTCTGGTTGACCGACGAACAGATGTCGCGGCTTCGGCCCTACTTTCCGAAGAGCCACGGCAAGCCGAGGGTTGATGATCGACGTGTACTGAGCGGGATTATTTTCATCAATCGCAATGAGTTACCTTGGTCGGATGCGCCTCGCGAATATTGGCCGTCAAAGACGCTCTACAATCGTTGGAAACGATGGAGCGATATGTGTGTATTCGCTCGGATCATGAACGGGCTGGCTGCTGAAGGCACGGATCACAAGACGATGATTATTGACGCAACATACCTCAAAGCGCACCGCACGGCCTCCAGCCTGCGGTTGAAAAAGGGGGGCGCGGCAGACTGATCGGACGCACCCAGGGCGGTATGAACACGAAACTGCATGCAATTGCTGACAGCCTCGGAGGCCCCATCCGCTTCTTCATATCCGCTGGGCAGGTCAGCGATTATACGGGAGCCAGCGCACTGGTGAACAGTCTGCCATCGGCTGAATGGTTGCTGGGTGATCGCGGGTATGATGCGGACTGGTTCCGCGAAGCTCTGATAGACAAGGGAATAAGGCCTTGCATCCCTGGTCGTAAATCACGCGACAATCCCGTCCGGTACGACAAGCGGCGCTATAAACGCCGTAAACGCATCGAGATCATGTTCGGGCGCCTGAAGGATTGGCGGCGGGTTTCCACCCGATATGACAGATGCCCAAAGGTCTTCCTATCACTAATCGCACTCGTGGCTACCTTCTTGTTCTGGCTGTAAATCAATGAGTCTGGAGCCTAGTCATCTCAATGATTTTGTCAGATTTGCACACTGGAGTGTATTGCAGACCCAACCCGACGGAGCGCTAAAGTCTTTTCAGCCGAAAAATGCCTCCGTTGGATGTCGAGCAGTCAATGTAGGCTCTCGACCCAAAGGAGGCATGAGATGTTCTGCTGCAGCATTCGATCCTTCCCGAAGGGATGGAGGGAAGGCCGAAGTTCGCTGGGCTCGCGTCCAGCAGCGTCCGCTGAGTCCTGCGACCTCTACCGTCAAGGGATGCAATCTTTAGATGAAACAACATATGTGCCTTCAATTTAAACTGCACGTAAGCTAACTGCTGTTGTAGTAAAGGACTAAGTTGAGACTTTTGATGCCAGAGCAATACGATTTTGGAAACCTATCACCTATCGAATTTGAAGCTCTCGTAGCAGATCTTATGAGCGCGGAATGCGGGGTAAGGTTCGAAACATTTTCGGAAGGCGCGGATGGTGGAATAGATGCACGTCATAGCAGCGCGGCAGGCGATGTAATTCTTCAGGCCAAACATTATAGAAACAGCACATGGGCTGACTTGAAGACCTCAGCAAAAAAAGAGTCTCCAAAAATTCATAAGCTTAAGCCTAGCAAGTACTACTTCCTAACATCGCAAAAGTTGACACCTGCTAGAAAAGAGACTCTCGAAACTCTGCTAAATCACCCTTCTGTCGCAGCGTCAAAAATTCTTGGCCGAGCTGAAATTAATGCTCTTCTGAGAAGGCATGGTGAAGTCGAAAAGCGCAACATCAAACTATGGCTTTCAAGCGCGGCAGTGCTTCAGAGACTACTAACAAATGACATAGCCGTTTTTACTGAAGCAACTAAAGAAGGCATTGAGCGGATACTGAAGGTTTTTGTTGCCAATCCAAGCTTGCCCAAGGCCGCCGACATCCTGAAAAGACAACACTGCTTGATAATCTCAGGTCCGCCCGGCGTAGGTAAGACAACGTTGGCGCAAGTGTTGGCTGCCGAATACTGCGAAGACGACTGGGAGCTTGTCGCGATAAGTAGCATTGAAGAAGGCTTTGAAGCCTTTCACCCCAAAAATAGACAGGTTTTTTTCTTCGATGACTTCCTCGGAAAAATCAAACTCGATGTAAAATCACTGGCCAAAGATGACGCAAAGATCGCTGAATTTATGCGGCTCGTCTCGGGTAGGAATACAAAACGTTTCATCCTAACTACACGCAAGTACATTTTTGAAACCGCGCGAACTGCATCTGAAGCACTTGATGATGAGCAAGTAGAACTAACTGAAATGATTCTTGATCTCGACATTTACACTAGAGAGATCAAAGCTAGAATTTTATACAATCACCTATACCATTCTGGACTTGAGGAGAGCGCTATTGCGGCGCTTTTGGTGGGGGATCACGTTGCTCGCATAGTTGACCATCCGCACTACATGCCACGCATCGTGCAATGGATGACGGACCATATTCGATTTAGAGATACCGCACCTGAAGACTACCCACGTTCGTTTCTGAATGCCCTTGATAACCCTGAAAAGGTTTGGGAAAAACCCTTTAGGCAACACATCAGTCAGGAAGCGCGTTTGTTGCTCTACTGCATGTATTTTTCGAGACATGAGGGCTTCCCTAACAGAGGTATCATCGCAGAAAAATTGCGAAGGTTTTTCGAAAGGGCGTTAGTTGCATTTGATATCAAGAGCGACAGCAGCGTTTCTGAAAATCGATTTGAAGATGCACTTCGTGAGATCAAATCTTCGTTCATTGTGCTCCAAGGTGGGAAGGTTAATTTCATTAATCCGTCGGTGCAGGACTTTTTGGCCAGGCAAGTGAAAGATGCGAGAATTATAGAGCAGCTGGCCCGATCAGTTAACACTCTCGAAAATGCAGAAGACTTGTGGAAAGCAACTTCTGAGTTTTTCGATGGAAACCCTTCCAAATTATCTGAAACAGCAGCTGTTATCCTTTCTCAGATACAGTCTGGAGAAGTGGGTGGCCGACGAGCTCTAGAAGACCTAGGTCCGTTTATTGGTGACCTAATTTCCAAATCTCAGCAGACCGACTTCATCGTTTTTTTGCGTAGAGGTGGACTATCGACCAACTATTGGATCAATGAGGTGGAACTACCCAATCTCATAGATGACCTGATGTTTGGGAAGTATAGTGAATTGCAGGGTGCACGCGCTTTCGGGAGGCTGCTTCGGCTTCAACTTTATAGGTACCTGTCAAATAGAGGTTACGTCTTGGAAATAGAAGAGTTGGGTAGACTTGCTGATAATCTCCCCATGTATAGAGATGACCTGCCGGAATGCTTGCAAGAACAGTTTGAAGAGGCGGTTACCGAGAGTATCGATAGCTTGGAGGTTTCCGGCATATCAGGCCACGAGGATCGAGAGGCAGCAATTGGCTCTTGGTTGGAAGAGATGGATAAAATTGAGCATTATCTAGGGGGACCCATCGGTGGCTGGAAGCGCCAAGAACTTGAAGAGGACATGTGGAATATACAACAACTGCATGATCAGCAGATGCAGGAATTCAAAGACGGTGGAGGCTTGCGGCGTTCTTCTCACAGCGTAGATTCTGCGTCGGGCTCTGATATACAATCCAGTCGTTTGGGAAGGGCTTTAGGTGGATTTTCCAACGCAGACTTGGGCGACATGTTTTCATCACTAAAGAAATGAACTTGAGAGCTAGTGTATGCAACGCTTATGCCACATTCCTAGTAAATTAGCATTGGCGTAGGTCTCTTTTTTTGAGGTTGCACCTCAGCATCCGGTGTCTCCTCAAGACGTCCGCTTTGGGGTAATTCTCTTTGGTTGCAGAGGTTTTCGCCTTCGACTTTGTAAAGTCCGCTTTCTGAGCACAGCTACCGCACTTGGCAATCGCAGTAGTGGCCATTTTGGGCTCACCTATGCATATCGGTTTCTATCCTAACAACGCCCTTCGTCTGCAACCAATTATCTAGCCTTCGCTGAAAATCGTTGCCGGGAATACTGGACTCCCCCACATAGCGTTCACACAGCCTCCCCATGTGTGGGCTCAAAGCACGGACTTAAAAGTTAAACGAAAAGCAAAACCAAAGGGACAGGTTAAATGAACGACGAGCAAATCTGGACGACTGAAGAGGTAAGCCTTTGTGGCGCATGCGCTAAGCACCCCGAAGTAAGAGCTTTGGTTCTGAGTGATCTAGGTGATGGAGTCTGCGGCGTTTGTGCTGGAACTCAAGGACATGTTTTCAATCCAAAAAGATTTGCTCCTTTAAGAGATTTGATAAGGGCATTGATACGCCTTCACTTCGATGAAAAAGACTACAATCATCATTGGGGTGGTTCGTCGATTGATCATATCCTTCTCGGCGAAGAAAACCAGATCTTGGAAGTGGCAAAATCTTCAGAATTCAACGACGACTTTATTCATCGGGTAACTTGGGAGGGAGAAATTTATCCCGATCCGGACAAAGGAATCTGTTTGTTTGCTGGCCACGACGAAGACGGTTTGCGCTACCATCAATTTTCCATTCCGAAGACTACTAACAAAGACTTGCGAGGTGTTGAGCGACGTCTAAAGCTTGAAAACTTCCACGCGGTTGAAGCTGCCATGGAGAAGATGGTCGATAAGATCGAAGGTGACGTAAAGTCTACAGTTCAAGCGGGGACTCTTTGGTATCGAGGCAGGATTGGCATTGAGGATATGACTGTTCATTATGGGTGGGACAGCGTTACTCGAGTCGCCAAACCTTACACGGGCCCGGACATAGGTGCTTTACCTCCCACGCGAGCGTCAGCGGGTCGCACTAATCGCGACGGCGTCTCTGTTTTATACCTCGCTTCTGAAATTGATACTGCGGTGGCTGAAATAAGACCTCACCCGAGTCATCTAGTCTCCATCGGAGGATTTCGAGCGTCTCAAGATCTCCGAGTTGCCCGCTTTGATCTCCCAATTGGTCGTTTCGCTAGCTCGGACACCCGACTTGAACTCTACGCGCTGATTTATCACATCGATTCTTTGCTGAGCGCTCAGATCATCCCTGAAGAGCGGCACCTTTACTCCGCGACTCAGCTCCTTTCTGACGTCCTAATTCGGCGTGGTTTTGATGGTGTTATTTACCGAAGCTCTGTTGAGAATGGCGAGAACCTTTGCAGTTTCAACCCAAATAACTTTGAATTTGACGAAAGCACTTCGACCGTCAGAAAAATAGACAGAATAATCTATGACTCCTCTGACGTCCAAACAGGGAAACAGCCATAATTTTTCCCCATTTAGGTGCGTACAACAAGGCTTCATGCACGTAAACTGCGATACCCGCGAAGCCTCTAGTGCAAACGCTTCCAACCTGTAAGCTTGATCTTCCCCAATTGGCCTGTCTCATCTTCCAAAGTTGAAGACACGACTTCTATTTTGTAACGAGGATCTCCACCTTGGGTGGCAATCCTAAAGAAGTCACCTTCAGTAGCTCCAAATGCCTCAAAGAACTTTGTCATGTGCGTTATTCGATACTCATCACGCGTGCCATTCGGATCATGAAATTTGTTGTTATAAAATACATACCTGAACGACCATTCCCCACCATCCACGTCAACGCAGCTGAGCCAAGCGTCCGGGTTTTTTACACTCGGGTCTAACTTGGGAAGAAATGCAATCAGTTCCTTTTCTCCTTTGGGAACGTGAATGCCCGCCTGATGGGCACCTGACTCCCCAGTGTCATTTGCAGTCAGTTGTTTGGTGAATGTTTTTTCAGTCATTTGTTCTGTCCGGTGTAATTTCCAGCGCGTGCTTCAGGTCCAAATCGTCTCGTGTTGCTACCGGTATAGCTTCATTCCCCAGTTCCCTCTTCCACCTCGAACGATCCAACATCACAGCTTCAACTGTGTCCTCATAGTATAACCGGTACACTGTCACCGGTTCGGTTTGTCCTCGTCTATGCGCTCTGGCACTTGCCTGAGCTTCTAAGGCGGGATTCCAAACTTGCGTATAATGTATAACTACAGTTGCAGCAGTGATGTTTAAGCCTGCGCCGGCAGCTTTCGGATTCAGAATGAGGCAAGCAGGGCCATCGTGAGCAGTGTAGTCGTCAACAATAATCTGACGATCCTCTTGCAATGTTGAGCCATTAATTGCGGACCAGAACACTTCGGATGCAGGTTGGAGAGCTTGCCTGATCAGGTCTCCACACCGGTTGAAAGAAGCGAAAACCAAAACCTTGCGACCGTTGGAGAACGCCTCCTGTATCAGTGCGACAGTTCGCTCCATCTTCGGTGTGACAAGAGCTTCGGAACTGCTCCAGTCGATCTGTGCGTTTTCCTCGTATAGCTCGGCAAATGAAGTCTGCGATCGCAACCAGGGGTGAGCACAAAACATCTGAAGCTGACCCGTGGCAACAAGAGCGCCGGCAGACGGATATTTTTCAAGTGTCTCGGACCTGATACGTTCATACTCGGCAGCAAGTGAATTACCTAATTCTATCGGAAGATCAATGTCCACGCGCTCAGGCAGGTCACCTGCAACGTCGCCTACAAGTCTTCTCAATATTATTGGTTCAGTGATTTTTTTGAGCTCCTTAGCCGCGGCCACCCCATCCGGAAATTCCACTTCAAATTCTGACTGCGTCCCAAGTAGTCCAGGTATTGCGAAGTCGGCAATCGACCAGAGATCTAAAAGGCTATTCTCAACCGGCGTTCCGGTCATTGGGATACACCGCTTACGCGGAACTGACGCCAGCTCGCTCCTTCGGGCCGATGCCGGATTCTTAAGAGCCTGTGCCTCATCGCAAATCACCCAACCCCACTCAAAAGCGCTGATAATTGAGATGTCGTTCACCGCAGTTTCATAGGTAGTGATCACAACCTGCGCCACCTGAAGATCTCGAAAAATCCCCGCCCGATGAGCCCCCCTGTGGACCATAACGGACAACTCCGGTGCGAATGTATGGATTTCTCTGCGCCAGTTTGCAATTAGGCTCGTTGGACACACAATTAGAGCCGGTGCGGTCTCTGTAGGCGGGTCGAGCAACAGAAGTGAAATAATCTGTATTGTTTTGCCCAGGCCCATTTCGTCTGCAAGGATCAACCCACCGGTGTGGGAAAGCGTTTCCCTCATCCACGCTACTCCAGTGGCCTGGTATCCGAACAACGTCGCATCTAAGCCCGGGATCGACGCTGCAACAGGATACGCTCCAGCCTGATCGCGAGCAGGTTTGAGAACTTCGTCTTCGAGCTCTACCGAGATGAGATCCTGAGAAAACCGCCGCAAAGCCAGAACTTCAGGGAACGAAAGATTCTCGAGATCATAACCGGAAAAAAGGCGCTCAATGGTCTCTGCCAGGTCGTGAGGTAGAGGCCGAATAACACTTCCTTCAAAATACCAGTTATGCTTGAGCGAAGGCGCAAGTCCGGAGACAATTTCTCCTTTCACCTTACGCCGGCCCAGGAGGCTAGCTTTGTAGCTAATCCCCGACTTTTCAATTAGCAAAGTCGGGTCTCCGACACGTTCGGACAAAGTGAACCCGGCCGGAGAATTTTCTTTCAGGGCAAAGAAGTCATTCGGAAATGCTGATACGTCAGTCTTCTTCATTGGACATCATCTCCGAAACCTCACTTGGGGTCCAGGGAACCGGACGACGTGTGTGCACGACGCGATGACATGTCGGACACAATGGGATCAGGTCCGATACCGGATCGTAAGGACTTGGCTTATCCAGGCTCGCCAATGGCTGAAGGTGGTGCACTTCAATGACCTCACCTGCCTCACCGTAGATTTCTCGCGGATCCATGCCACATATTCCGCAACGATGCCCATGAAGACGAATTGCCAGAAGACGGTTTCTTGGATTGCGCTCTCTTCGTTTGACGGTACTCAGAGATACTGCGCCTTCGAAGATTTCGGTGTCGCCGCGCTCAACGTCCGGAGGCACCTCATCATATCCAATTAGTTCAGCTACTGCGGCCAATATGGGCACAACAATTTCTTCACAGGTTCGGGAGACCTCTCCATCGTCAACGACGGAGTTTATCCCTCGTCTCTCAGCCGTAATTGAAAAGCTGATATCATCAACCGCCCAGTTCTCTGAGGTCATCCCTTCCGGAAAATAGAGATCAATTTCTGATCCGATACTTCCCGTCAGGCTGAATGCAAGTTTTTTGGCTTCGTTATCCGCTTGATTCATCTGCAAAATAACTGCCTCAGATGCAGATCCGAAGCTCAGCACAACACGGTGCCGGCGCAAGCCAGAGGGCCCCAATGACACAACTGGCCCATTACGCCGGCCCAGGTCCGCAAACCAGATCTGGAGAGATGTCTGAAGTCCTGACTTGTCAGACTTTAAGCTGATTTCAGCACCGGTCCCGACGGCCAGAGTTCTTCGGACGAGTTCTGCTTTGTCGTTAAACATCTAGTTCTGATTGCGCGTCGCCCAATTCGTGATCCGCCGGCAATGACACTTCTCTTAGTAACCGCTTCAGATTAAGTGCAACTTCTTCGCGAAAGTCTTCGAAAACAGCTTCGAGCTCTGGGTTTTTGTGATCCAGCTCAGCCGTGGCCAGAGCCCACAACAGCAAGTCCATACCTTCAACGGAGTAGCCGGAGTCTTTAGCCCTGAGATAAATCTTCTGATAAAAGTCGTGGAACTTATTGATCCTGACCGAGACGACGTGGTCTTTGTCCGTTGAACTTCTCAGTGCCGGCTCCCACAACCCGCCAGAGTGCATATCCTCTACTGCTTCAATGTAGACGCTCTCCGCGTTTACATCGTTCTGAACCGGAGCTTTCAACTTGATTGTCGGACCAAACGTGTTGGATACGACTGCGGTACCGCCTTCGACGTTTGCAGAAACCACTGATGGTTTTTTAACATTAGGGGTTTTCTGAACACTCTTGTTTGAACTGGAGTGGTCGATCCCGCGTTTTGCAGTAGCCGCCTTTGAAATCCTGCGGTTTCTGGCATCGGCTTCTCTTCTGACCGGAGTGATCAGTAATTTGACCCGTGTCTCAAGAGCAGGATCAAGCAAAATACGAGACTTTTTCACATCTACTCTGAACGCTTCATCGAGCTCATGGGAGAAGTCGAGTTCTACCCGAAGCAAAGACATGTGTGGCTCCATCGCGCTCCAGCCATGAATTCCAAGCCACCCGCCGGTTTGTATCAGCCGGTTTTCTCTGAAGACGTAAAAACCCTGACCCTTGTTAGAATGCCGGATTTTTCTTTTTTGCTCGTCGGTGCAATCGCTGCTGTGGGGTAGAATCCAGGCTTTCAGTATTGCTGTTTCAACGGAGCCATCTTCCAGAATGCACTCCAGTTTTTGCTGCTTTGGCCCAAGAACCTGCTCGGACCCTTCAGGATAAAACGGGTTCCATCCTTCGAGGTTGTCACCATTTACAAAGATCGACACATTCGGAACCGTTGCATCGTCAGGATCCAGAAAACGATGGTGAACCAGCGACAGATGAGAAGCGAGATTTTCTGTTACACGCTTCACCGCAGCCTTCTCTTTCGCTCCCCCCGGTTCTTCGTAGTTTCTTTGCAGCAGTCGATCGCAATTCGACCAAATCACCAGCGTACCAGTATCGCCGCAATATTCTTCAAATGCTTCATGCTCTTCCGCGGTAATGTCTTCCTTTAACATATCCCAGGAGTTCACTTCAGAAACATGGAGAAGATCCCAGGTCAGCTTCGCCAGCTCGTCTGCAGGATTACGCCTCGATATAACTGTAAACCGCAAGCAGACCGAGCTTGATGCTGTCTTCAGACCCAGCCCGAACTTTCCGAGGCTGGCGAGGTTCGGTCGTGCTTTCGCACCATAACGCATAGCATCATAAAGCTCTTCGAAGTTCATACCATCGCCATCATCCCCGAAGTAAACGAACTTCCTGCCTTCAGGAGTGAGCACCACTTCGATGTTAATGTTCGAAGCGTGCGCTGCGATCGAGTTATCCACGATGTCGGCCGCAGCGGTATTGAAATCATAGCCCGTGTCTCGCAGGCCGTGTATCAGGCGAGGAGCATCAGGTGGGTTTGTCAGATCTATCATCTGTTATTCTAACCTTGCGGAAATAATTGACAATTCGAAGCTACAACTATGAAGGGTATACCCGCAATCGGATCAGCGTCATGTTTCCTCTCCGCTGATGCTTAACATTTCTTTCTCCGATTGCAGCCATTGAACCAGACGATCCATTGTTTCCTCCAGGGGCAGTCGCCGTTTTCCTTTAACCGCACATTCCCAGACCAGCGCAATGCGCCACCCAGCCTCACCTAGTGCTGAATACGTTTTGCGATCTCGTTCCATATTCCCAGAGATTTTTTTTCTCCAGAACTCTTCCCGAGTCCCAGGCCACTTGAAAAGGTTGCATCCATGCCCGTGCCAAAAACACCCGTTCACAAAGATGACCGCGCGATGTTTGCGTAAAGTCAAGTCAGGCTTTCCGGAAAGGCTTTTGTTATGCAGCCGGAAACGGAAGCCGCGTGCATGAAGTGCACGGCGAATTATCATTTCCGGTTTCGTATCTGACCCACGTATCGCCGCCATGTTCCGGCTACGCGTCTTGATGTCATGAATGTCAACCAACTTGGATAACCGCTTCCGCCCTGTAATTCGTCAAACTCAGGATATGTGGCCTCATAAGGCGCGCAACATCTGAGAATACCGGCACGGCCACAGAGTTTCCGAACTGCTTGTAAGCCTGAGTGTCTGACACCGGAATCCGAAAGTCTTCGTCGTATCCCATCAGGCGGGCACATTCCCGTGGCGTCAGGCGCCTCGGATTCCGGCCCTCGCCCCTATTGACAAGAATCTCTGAGCCATCCTTGTAGTAGCGAGCGGATAGGGTCCGAGAGATGCTGTCTCCCTGCACCAAACCAAACCCAAACCCGTTACCTTTTGCGCGGTGCTTAGCCGCATAATTTTGCAAGTACTGCCAAAGCTTGTCGCTCAGGGTATATTTATCGCTGACGACAGCCTTGGCACCCACCGTGTAGTGACGCTCCGGTACCTCCAGCCCATTCTCCGGATGAAGAATGTCCCCCATCACAAAACGACCCCGTCTTGGCAGGGCAATATCATCAAACGAGAATGGCACGTCTTCCCGGAACCCGACCATTACGATCCGCTCGCGATGCTGGGGCACATAGTGTGCCGCATCAATTACCCGTGTCTGAAGCTTGTACCCAAGCTCATCCTCTAACTTGCGCTTGATCACCTCAAACGTCCGGCCCCGATCGTGGCTTCTGAGATTCTTGACGTTTTCCAACAGGAAAGCTGCCGGGCGGTGCGCCATCAGGATTCTTAGAACGTCAAAAAATAACGTGCCCTGTGTCTCGTCATCAAAGCCGTGTCGCCGGCCAAGCGCATTCTTCTTTGAAACACCTGCAATTGAAAAAGGCTGACAGGGGAAACCCGCCACCAGGACGTCATGCTCAGGGATTGCTGCTGCATCCACCTCCCGGATATCGCCCGCGATCGGCCGGTTGTCAGGAAAGTTCGCAAGATAGGTCTGTTGGGCGAATTTATCCCATTCGGAGGTAAACACACATCGCCCACCTGCGCCCTCCATAGCTTTGCGCAAGCCACCAATCCCTGCAAACAGATCGATAAAGGTGAAGCCACCTTTGTTTTTCGGTGGGCTCCGTCGATCGACTTCCAACTCCAGCAAACGAATGACGCCGTCCCTGGGTTTTTCCTCACCTCTGACCCAGCGATAAATGTGGCTCTCAGAATAGTCGAGGTGTTCTGCTGCCTGGGGTACCGAATAGCCCGCCTTCCTGAGAAGGATCTCAAAGTCCGTCATCGCTGCTCGCTTCGCTGGGAATTTTTCTGTCATTATGGCTGGGAGCTACCCTAGCCGCAAGAACATTATGAGCACATTTGGTAGATTTCTCGTTAACGCACACCTGATCCAGGTTTTTACCACCAATTGCCTGTGCTTTGCCACAGCACATTTCTATTGCCGTCGTATGCGAACTTCCCGTCAGAAATAGCACGCTACTGCAATTCAGAACAGGTCCGGGACGTTACCTGAACGGACATCTTATAATGCAGTCAGGCGACACCAGGGAGATGTCAGCGAAACACCTTCAAACGGGTGTCTCTTAGGCCAGAAGAAAAACTCTCAAAAGCCGAGCTCCGCGCAGACCACGGTGAGCGTAACACGACCGAAGGGACCCGTTTGTTGAGCGATAACTCCGTCGCAAACCTGTCCTGTGGACGCCCCGCAGACCTGACAACAGGGACACCCCTAAAGGGGGGTGTCCTGTCTGTCCGTCATGCGAGGAGCCGGCTAACTGAAGACAGACAGGACAATCGGCAGACTTTGTCTTTCTGTCCGCTCAGTCTCCTGCACTATCCTGATCCTCTTCGATGTCATCCCAGTCATCATTTTCCAGATTACGTGGAACGAACATCAAACCGTTCTCGACAGCAATCCTCCCTTTCTTCAAAAGCCCTGAAAGAGCTCTGGATACCGCCTTTTGTCTGCTGGCGCGGTTGTCACTGCCTGAAACGGTGAAACCATCTGTAGCGGCCTTTCGCCAGTCAGTTACGTTCAGCTCAACCCCTTCCGACATTTCCATGTAAAGCTTGTAAGCCGCTGTCTCAGCGGACGTGAGCATCGGATTGTCCTCTGGATCCCCCGGGCTGCACGGCAGACAGATCGGCGCTTCCACGGGTTCGCTGTCTACGTCGTAGCCAAGGTGACGAGAGCCGATTCTGAAAGCAAAATCGAGGTCAGGTGATCCGTTTCGGTTCTTGCGAATTTTGCCCCGAACAATTCCGTTCCGGTCGGCAGTCCTAACCATTATTGAAAAGTCCAGTGCTCCGTTAAATACTGAGTGCCCCCTGGGTGTATTGCCCTCAGCTTTGGTTCCGTGATGAACAAAGATGACCGCCGCCCCAGTTTGTGCAAGGCGTTTTCCAATCTGCACAACGCGGTTCATACCTGCCGCGTCATTCTCCTCCAGTCCGGGCATTGCCATTGCAAGAGTGTCGATCACAATAAGGGAAGGCCGGACCAACCTGACCTGTTTCGCCAGAGCCTCCAGCTCAGGGCTGCCCTTTCCCTCCACCTGACCTCGCGAAAACAGATCTCCGCAACCCTGAACCAGTTGGAAGCAATCTGTTACGCCAAGATCACCACAGAGAGCCGCTACGCGTCCGGCCATACCATCTTCATCCTCGCAAGCGATGTAGAACACCGGTCCCTGCTTAGTTCGCAAACCAAAGACATCCTCACCACGAGCGACAGCGTAGCCGAGCCGCGGAGCAAACAGTGACTTGCCCGCCCCGGGCTCACCAAAGATGCATCCTATCTGCCCGGGTGCGATCAACATCTTGATTACGTAGTCACGGATGGGCAGATCAGCACATTGGTCAGGGGTGAGAAACGTCAGCCCACCAGTATCAGCTGATTTGGAGGCCTCCTCACCGAGGAGGAATTCGATACTTGGCAACGCTTCCGGGTCGTCATCGAAATCGTTTGGCGAAACTGCCAGCCAGCCAAAAGTCCTAGCTTCTGCAAACAGTGTATCAGCAGTCACAGCAGCAGTATCGATGTTTCCGAAACTACGCCACTTCCTTGCCACTTCCTTAGAGTCGTAGCCGGTGTAGTCAGCACTCCAGGCCTGTACGAGGCTGAGACCTGGCTTAGATCCGGCAGTGGCGTGATGAACAGCCATTAGAATTCTTACCCACTGCGCATACGGTAAGTCATTCGGGATCTTGAAGAGTGCGTCTGCAAGCTCAGCCAGCTTGTACTGACAATGACTACTGCTCTGAGAACTGCTGAAAGACCGTGTGAGCGCCTGTGGGAAGGCAGTCAGGAGCAGTTGGGCGACCCCCGGATCACCTTTTTCAACCATATAAGAACCGGTTTTGCTGACTGCGCCCGGAGCTATGACGTAGCCCCCCTCTCCACGAACATCTATCCCGGCGCTGGTCGTCGAGTTTCGGATACCATCCGCGTTTTCGAAATAGAGATGCTTACCTCCGCCAGCGGTCCGAACAACCATTGCTGCGTCTTCGGGATCAAGACCAAGATCCAGATATGCGGCGACTCCGTCTTTGTGCTCCCGCACGTCGAGGTCGACGACGGCCACTCCATTGACTGATCCGGTAGGCAGTCCGGGAAGTGCCTCAGGCCATTTTGCCCACCAGGCCTCAATCTGTCTCACGTCAGAAGTGGCAACCTGTTTCCATTTCACGCCGTATTTCGGAGCCTTATTGTTAGGGTTGCACGGGAATATTTTGTATCCAGACTCAGCAAGCTGTAACGCAGCTTTTTTATTGGCGGATCGTGTTCGGCCTGCAGAACTAACTGTGGATCCCTGCATTTGTCTTTCCTGTCTAATTCTCCGGACATAAACGCGAACCGCAATCGGGTGGCCGAATTCGACTGCCACCATTGTCCAAAAGCACAATTTGAAGAAAAAGCACCGAGAGGCCGAAGCAAGTCGGCCCCGGCCTTTCTATGCCAACGTCTCAGTTTCGAAAACCACCGAACATTTTGCCCCAAAACCCTTCGGGTGGTGGGTCATACCGGACAGAACAGTACCAACTACGCTTTCCTTCAAATTCGTGAACAAGATTTGAGAGTAAGGCTCGCTGAGGACCAACAATCCTCGAGAGCTGCTTCTTTTTTTCGATTTCCAGTCGCGCGAACAGGTCCGCACTCCGCTCATCTGCGCCGTTGCCGGTCAATTCTACTATCCTCGCCCAGCGAAGGTCTTCGAGGGTATTGAAATACAGTTTTTCCATGTCATCGGGATGCATCGGGACTATGCGGCTCATTTCTTGTGCCCTTGCCCGATAGCGTTCCTTGCACAATGTTCCACGAATGCACCCAACCAAGACTCTGGCAACGCGGCAGCACGTTCACTGAGTTTTATAAACGGCGGAAACCGCCCTTCGGAAATCATCTGATAAATCTGGCTCCGGGAAAGCCCAACGCGCGACACAACCTCCTGTGGGCGAAGCATTTTACCGCTTGGCGCAACGTTGCTCCAGGGCTGGATAGTGTCGGGGGAACTGATCTGCATTATTTGTCTCCTGTTGTTCAGGACCGGGGCACTCCGGTCAGCTGTGGAGATCATTGTGCAGGAACGTGCGAACTAAAAAAATCACCGGGTTCAAAGATTTTCGAAATTTGGTGTTTATTGACAGCCTTGCCAAAGCAGGGACTCATAAAACTTTGAGTTCTCCTCCCACAGGTTCAACTCGTTGTTGCCCGAGACTTTGTTTTTTAGCCAGCTGTTTATCTTGTTGCGGAGCGCTTCCTCGGAATGAAACTGCCATTCTTCCATGTCCAACCCATCAATCTCAGAGACAAAGAACAGGGTCCCCGCATTCCTCGACAGTTTGACTTCGTATATGATTTCTCTCACAAACACGAAGGCTGCACCGGGCAGCGTGTTTGAATCCCGATTGAACGTCGCCGTAGGTTTTTCCCGAAACAAAGCCGCATACAAGCCCAGAATCTCCGGAAAAAAGTTCGCCTCCCACCACTTGTGCGGAAGCTTTCCGTTCACTTCTTCTGAACTTTTTAACCTTGCGATTGTCTCTTCGAGTTGCTGTCTGAGGTCATAGTCAGCAGTCCTGTACTCGAAACCAAACTTGTTCAATCTGTCGATCAAATCAAAGTATCTGAGGGCGGCGGTGGCATCTGCACAGAACTTTTTCTCATTGAGACCCAAAGCCTGTCTGAACTGCCCCTGCATCGAAATCGCAACGGTTTCGTTAAGAGCGCGCAGCGCACTTTCTGACACCTGAGCACCAAACGAGGCAGGAAAGACTTCCCTTGCAGACCGACGCCGATGCCTCACGATTTCGCAGGTCTTTTCCAGAATGCGCTCAAAAGCCTCGCCTGTGATCCAGTTATCGGCCGTAATCAGATCTGCAATCAGAACCACGTCACTGCCCCTTTGCATCAGTTCGAAGCTGATCGAGTTTTTCAGCCCACCAATCCGCCATCCGAATACGCTCCTCCCAGTGTTCTCCCCGAACATAGGCGCGCCGCACATCGTTGCCTTCAACATGGGCCAGAGCGCGTTCGACCGCGTCTGCAGCCCACAGGCCACTCTCGTTTGCGAAGGTACTGAACGTTGCTCTGAACCCATGTGCGGTTATCTGATCGGACGAGTACCCCATTCGCCGGAGTGCAGCGTTCAGAGTGTTTTCCGACATGGGTTTCTTCCAGGAGCGCGCGGAGGGGAAAAGATAATCACTTGTTCCCGTATGCCGGTGCAACTCTTTCAGCTGATCCAGCGCCTGCCGTGGCAACGGAACACGGTGAGGGCGGCGCATTTTCATTCGTTCCGCCGGGACACGCCATGTCGCCTCCTGACACTCAAATTCATCCCATGTCGCCAGTCTGAGCTCTCCGGGGCGCGGGGCCAGAAGGGCAAGGAGATGCAGCGCATGTTTTGTCGCAGGCTGACCCGAGAAAGCATCGATCCGGTTCAGAAGCAGGCCAAGCTCTTTCGGATCAAGAATCGCTGATCTGGAACGCACCTGCGGACGGACAAGCGCGCCCTTAAGTGCCTCTGTAGGATCCTTATGCGCGCGCCCGGTCGCAATTGCATAGCGGAACACTGACCCGATCGTGCTCCTGAGCCGGCTGGTTGTTTCATAGGTTCCTTTGCTCTCAACCTGCCGCAGCAGGCGCAGAACATCCGGGGTCTCTATCTGCGCAACAGGGCGTTCTGAAAGCATCGGCTCAGTCTGACTGATGAGCCAGTTCAGCTTCTTCAGAGTAGCAGGCGCCCGCCCTTCTTTTTCCAGCTTTGCGACATACTCCCGGGCCACGACGCCAAAGGTCACTGCGCGTTCCCGTTCGGCCTCAATCCGTGCCAGTTTCCGCTCCTCTCCCGGGTCTTTGTCTTCCAGCAAAAGCAACTTCGCGGCATCACGTTTTTCGCGTGCAAGTCTGAGGCTGACGAGCGGGTAAGGACCCAGAGAAAGGAGCTTTTCTCTACCCCCAAACCGGTACTTGAGCCGCCAGAGCCTGGACCCGCACGGATTGATCAGCAGGTGCAGACCGCCCCCATCGAATATTTTGTAAGGTTTTTCGCGGCTTGCGGTGTTTCGGATGGCTGTATCGGTCAACGGCATGGGAACAGGAATCGAATTAATGTGGTTTTGAAAATACCCCCGGAAATACCCCCAGATTGTCTGGCTGCCCCCGGAATCACCTGAACGACGCTGGACTCAGAATGCAGCAAAATCATGGCGTTACCGAAAATATCGGACAGTGCTGGATGCTGCTGAAAGTATAAATGGTGCCCGGGGGCGGAATCGAACCACCGACACGAGGATTTTCAATCCACTGCTCTACCCCTGAGCTACCCGGGCACGGGAACGGCGCTTGCCGTTGGGTGGAGGCGTTCTATGACTTGCGTCAGGGACTGTCCAGAGGCTTTTTCACATTTTTTCAGTGCGGCCGCTGCCCGATCTGGCTGGTATCGGATTCGTCCGCCTCAACATCCTCTTCCCGTTGCGACGGCACGGCGTAGGAGCCGTTCAGCCATTTAGCAAGATCGATATTTGCACAACGCTTCGAACAGAACGGGCGGAACTTGATTACCGTATCTTCCCCGCAGATCGGGCAGCTCATTTCAGCACCTCTTTCAATGGGATACGCGCTCTTTTCCGCTGCAACTCGAAATGGCCCAATGGTGTCCAACCAGCCAGTGTTGTTTCCACCGGGTCATGCCGGAAAGCTGCGCGCAGGGCTTGTTCAAAACCCCGACGGTCTTTCTTGGGCATTGGGGCAAGGTCCAGCGTGATCTGCCCCCCCAGGCCCCGTACCCGCAACGCGCGGGCCAACTGTTTGGCGCAGGCAAAGTTCGCCTTCGTGCCAGCTGCCAGCGATGTGTCGGCGCCCGTATTGACGTCTACGGCGACCAAAGCCCGCGTCGGCTCGATGAACAGATACCCTCCGCCCGCCAACGGTTCCTGAATGCCGCGCGCGATGTCAAGCACATCCAGAACACCGTGGGTTTCAAACCCTCGAGGCTCAGTGAAAACGTCCGCCGGGTCGGTCCAATCACGCCAGGCCAGCACATGGGGGCTGTCGCCTTCGCTCAGTGTTTCGGGTTCAGTGCTCGGATCATCCAAAATCTGCTCGGCCTGCGCCAGCATCGCACTGATGTCTTCGGCAATCTCTTCGGCATCCGCACCGGCACAGCAGGAGCGTAGGATCAGTCCATAGGGGCTGTCGCCCATCATGTCATGGGCGATTTCCAGTAGCCGGTCCCGCGCGTCTTCATCCCGGATACTGCGCGAAATGTTCAGGCCCGGCGCATCCGGCGTAACAATTGCATATCGGCTTTTGAACAAGACCCTATCAGTAACCGGAAGTGCCTTACCTTCTTCTGCGTATCCGGTGACCTGAACCAGCAGCAAAGCGCCCGGGGCCAGCCCTTTTGCCTGTCGTAGAAAAGCAGGTCCATCGGGGGTTGTAAGGAACATACCACCCTGCCCTTTGACAGGGCGATCTGCCTTGGCACGGTAGATCGTGCCGGGTGGCGGGGCATCCCCTGCGATCAGAAAGTCATCCAGCTTACCATCCACCATCAAGGCCGCAGCTTCGCGACCCTCGATATGGTCCAAAACAATCGTACGACCCTTCATGGCGTTCCTCGATAAAGCGGGTATCCGATGGCTTGCAACAATCCCGATGTCTCGGCCAAGGGCAGTCCAACAATGCCAGTGAACGATCCCGAAATCCACGGGATGAACGCACCTGCGGGTCCCTGAATGGCATAGGCACCGGCTTTGCCTTGCCAATCTCCGGTATTCAGGTAGGCGTTCACTTCAATATCCGACAGGCGCTTGAGCCGCACCTGCGAGACCACATCGCGTTGCAGAACGCGATCCCCGCGCCTTACAGCAACAGAAGTGATCACACGGTGGCGTCGACCGGACAGGGCATATAAAAACGCCGCAGCCTCGCCAGCATCCTCTGGCTTGCCTAGAATGCGACGGCCCAGGGCGACAGTTGTGTCAGCGCACAGCACGACATCATCATCACCCGCCGCAACCGCGTTGACCTTTTCCTGGGCGATGCGGTGGCAATAGGGAACAGGTAGTTCCCCCTTAAGCGGCGTTTCATCGATATCCGGAGGTCTGACCGCATCAGGCTGTACGCCAAGCTGCGCCAGCAGGTCCAGCCGCCTTGGGCTGCCCGATCCAAGGATAAACGCCATTAGTTAGAGCGTTACTTGAAGCGATAATTGATCCGACCCTTGGTCAGATCATAAGGGGTCATCTCGACCTGAACCTTGTCGCCAGCCAGAACACGGATGCGGTTCTTGCGCATCTTGCCTGCCGTATGTGCGATGATCTCATGGCCGTTTTCCAGCTCGACCCGAAACGTCGCATTAGGCAGGAGTTCCTTCACGACACCGGGAAATTCGAGCGTATCTTCCTTGGCCATGTTGTCTCCATCGTTAGGTTGCACTCGCAGAATCTGCGAGGATGTGCGCCTAAATGAGCCTATTTCGGCCTTATTTCAAGGCCAGAATCACTAAAGCGTTGAGATTGTGACCGTTTCGACTCGGGGGTTTTGCTCGTCCCAATGCGCGCGATTTAGGACATGCCCATCGTCGCGGACGTTGGCGATGGCGCTCAGATCGATGTCGGCGTAGGTCCAGCCGGGCTGGTTCAGAGTACCCTCGGCCAGTACGCCGGTCTGCGGAAACCCTTTGTCGGGCGGGCTGAAGATGCCGCCTGTGCCGGTGTTCATATCCACTGCTTCGGACCAGTCATTGTTACCAACCAACGAGGCCATCACCGTCACGCATTGGTTTTCCAATGCACGCGACATCGCCCCGATGCGAACCCGCCAATAGCCTGAAAGTGCCTCGGTGCAGGACGGGACCAGTATGATATCCGCTTCATTCAGGGCGCGGCCCAGCAAAGGAAACTCACTGTCGTAGCAGATCAGAATGCCGATCTTGCCCAGTGCTGTATCGAACAGTTTGAGCGGTCCACCGGGGGCTATGTCCCAGTGTTCGCGCTCGAACCGGGTCATGATTTGCTTATCCTGATGATCCTGCCGACCGTTCGGGGTATAAAGCGCCGCGCGGTTTACGGGTCGGCCCACATCATTCCAAACCGGCGCTGACGCGCCCAGGATGTATGTATCGTAAGCCTGAGAGAGACGTTGATGCAGGGCCTGCACGTCTTGCATCCGGTCCGAGACCGCTAGGATTGACCGTTCGAGGTCGCCGGCCACGTCCGCGCCCTCCAGCGTAGACAGCTCCATCGCGCCGTATTCCGGGAACACCAGCAACTCAGCACCCTGCTCAGCGGCGTCCGAAACCCAACGATCCAGCTTATCCTCGTATTGCGCCCAGCTATCGAGCCAATCAAGGTTATAGGCAGCGGTGGCGACTTTCATTACGAACCTCTCGCGCAAAGACACGACAAAGAACCTGAGACAGGCTCACTATAGGCTTTGTCACTCATAGCCTAAGGAAACCAGATACCGGGCGATACAGGTATGCCCATATTGGGCTTGATGTGCCTGGCGTCTAAATTTGACATATCCACGTCCACGACGATTTTCTCAACTTTCGGCAAGTCTCCCCTGTTGAATATCTCGTTCTGGATGATCGCAAGAGCCTCTTTCTGAGATGTCGCCGTAACCCCTACGCCCAAATTTACGCCGGGCGGTGGAGTATCTTCATCCGAGAACTCAAACGTGATCCAAAATCGTTTCAAAGACTTCTGATCCAAAACTGCAACGGCTTGAGCGTTTCGCCCTTTTCCCCGATGTCTCTCCACGAGAACTGCGCAGTGACACCCTGCAAGGGCTCATATCCTCGCGCTCGCCAGAACCCATCTAGCGGTCGGTGGCTTTCGGGTCTCAGCGGATGGTCCGCTGGGCGTTGCACACCACAAAAGGCGCATTTGGCGAAGCCCAGTTCCCGGGCATGAGCTTCGCGCAAATCAAAGAACTTATGCCCGACGCCCTGCCCGCGATAGTCAGGCAACAGGACAGATTCCGCACAATAGAAGATCTGCGACAAGTCCAGACCTGTGCCATCAAAGGCCGCTGCGAAATCGTCGGCGTGATCCATCAGCGGTGCGCCAGTCGAAGCACCAACCAGACGATCCCCATCAAACGCGCCAACAACAATGGCTTTGTCGCTGTCGCGGTAGGATTGCAGATACGTCCGCTCATACTCCAGATCACCGTCGTACAAATACGGCCAAGCTCGAAACACCTCGATCCGCAGGCGTGCCACGTCATCCAGAGCAGCTTCGAGCGCCGCCCCGGTCAGGGCGCGGACCGCGGTGACCTCAGCCATTCGAGACCTGCTTGGTCCAATCCGCAAGGTTGTAGAAAGTAGTGACGCGCGTGATTTTACCGTCTTTCAGATCGAAGAACGACCCGGCCGGCAGGCGATACGTTTGACCGTGGGCATCCGGCAACCCTTCGTCAGTTTCCAGATAGGTGCCGTTTACGATGAACTCTGCCGCCGCGCGCGTGCCGCCTTCGGCCTCGAAGACCACGATATCGGTCAGGTTTTCCTTGTAGCAGCGATTCATATGGGCGCAGAAGGCCGCAAACTTTTCTTTGCCCACACGGATCTGGCCTTCGTTTACGTGATGGGCCACATCATCGGACAAACAGGCCAGCATGCCGCCCACATCCCCGGCGTTGAAGGCATCGAAATAGGTTTGAACGGTCTGGTTCATGGGTCACTCCGTAGGTTCGCCCCAGCGGTCTTTCAGATGCTTGATGATCTGATCGCGGGTCTGTCGGTAGTGGTGTAGCTTGGTTTCGCGCGTCTCACCCATCCCGGTAGGGTCCATTATTGGCCAATAATCGACATCCAGATGAAAAACCCGCGTTAGTTCCAGTGCTTTGCGCTGGCTTGCGGGCGACAGCGCGACAATCAGATCAAAGGAACTGAGGTCATCACCCCATTCCTGCATCTCATCAAACGACCGCGAGCGATGGCGCGACAGCTCAACATCGATCTCATGACAGACCGAGATGCAGAACCCGTCGATTTCCAGATCATTGTAGACCCCAGCGGATTGCACGTATGTGCCGGTGCCGTAAAATTTCTTCATGATGCCTTCGGCCATCGGGGACCGAACCGAGTTGTGGTCGCAACAGAAGAGGACCGACTGCGGCAGAGGCTTCACGCGTTACCCCCCGAAATGCAGCACGCAGATCAGCGTGAACAGGCGACGGGCAGTGTCGGTATCCACATCGGCCTTACCCTCAAGCCGTTCCTGCAAAACGCGGCTGCCTTCGTTGTGGATACCGCGCCGGGCCATGTCGATGGTCTCGATCTGGCTTGGTGGCAAGGTCTTAACCGCGTCGAAATAGCTTTCGCAGATCTGGAAGTAATCCTTGACCACCTGCCGGAACGGGCCGAGCGACAGGTGAAATTCGGCAGCTTTTTCAGCCTGTTCCGTCGCGATATCAAAGACCAGCCGTTTGTCGCGGATCGACAGTTGCACGTGGTAAGGCCCATCAGGAATGACGCGGTCATCCCGTTTGGGCAGCGAAAAGCTGTTGTCTTCCAGCAGATCATAGATGGCAACCTTGCGTTCCTGCTCGATCTCGGGGGTCGGCGGTGGCAGGTTTCGGTCATCCAGTTCGATACGCGAAATACGGGTCATCTTTACGGTCACAATCCTTGTGTCAGCACAGACCTATATCAACGGAATCCCGTCGGCAACGCAGAGAAGCGCCATAAATGTCCGATCTTTGCGTCATTTCAGCCATTCAGGCGGTTCAGACGCGCCGTGACTGACAGGCCGTGCGCCTCGAGGCTTTCCGATTGCGCCAGCTGTTCAGCCGCAGGGCCGATGGCGCGCAGGGCCTCGGGGGTCATCTGGCTGAGCGTGGTGCGTTTGAGGAAATCCATCACGCTGAGCCCGGACGAGAACCGGGCGGACCGGGCCGTCGGAAGCACGTGGTTGGGGCCGCCGACATAGTCGCCGATGGCTTCGGGCGTGTACTGGCCCAGAAAGATGGCCCCGGCGTGGATGGTTTTTTCGCTCAGCGCCACCGGGTCCGCGACGCACAGCTCCAGATGTTCCGGGGCGATACGGTTCGACAGGATCGCAGCCTGATCCAGATTACGAACGGTGATGATGGCGCCGAAGTCGCGCCAGCTGGCCCCGGCGATGGCGCGGCGTTGCAGGGTTTCGAGGCGCTTTTCGACCGCCTTCGCGACGCTTTGGCCAAAAGCGGTATCATCCGTGATCAGGATCGACTGCGCGCTTTCGTCGTGTTCGGCCTGGCTGAGCAGATCCAGCGCGATCCAGTCGGGATCGTTGTCCTTGTCAGCGATGACCAGGATTTCCGAAGGGCCCGCAATCATGTCGATGCCGACCTTGCCGAACACCCGCCGTTTGGCCGCCGCCACAAAGGCGTTGCCCGGGCCCGTGATCTTGTCGACCGGCGCGATGGTGCCGGTACCGTAAGCCAGCGCTGCAACCGCCTGCGCGCCGCCGATGCGATAAACCTCGTCCACGCCCGACAGTTGCGCGGCCAGCAGAACCAGTGGATTCACCTGCCCGTCCGGCGTGGGCACAACAATGGCCAGCCGTTCAACCCCCGCCACCTTGGCCGGGATAGCATTCATCAGAACCGAAGACGGGTAAGAAGCCAGCCCGCCCGGCACATAAAGCCCGGCGGCCGAGACCGCCGACCAGCGCCAGCCAAGGGTGGCCCCGGCCTCATCCGTCCAGCTGTGGTCGTTGGGCATCTGACGTTCGTGATAGGCCCGGATGCGGGCGGCGGCCAGTTCCAGCGCCGCGCGGTCTTCGGCCCCGACCTGCGCCACCGCGTCTGCGATCTCCTGCGCGCTGAAGGCAAGTGTTTCGGGCGTCAGCTCCAGCCGGTCGAATTTCGCGGTCAGTTCGATCACCGCCGCGTCGCCCCGGTTGCGGACATCGTCGATGATCTGCGCCACGACCGCGTCCACATCCGGGCTGTCCTCGCGCTTGGCGGACAGCAGGGCCTGAAAGGCGGTTTCGAAATCGGGTGATGTGGCGTCAAGGAAAACGGGCATGATCTGGCACTCCGAGCGTTGCGCCACGGGACATATCGCCGACGGGGCGCGGCCTCAACCCTCAGCCCTCGGGGTGCAGCGATTTGCGCATGGGATATTGCGGAATGCCGTTCCAGTCGCCTGTCGTGTTTTCCCGGTGCCACCCTTGTTTCAAGTAGAATTCCCGTGCGGTTTGGGTGGCGTCCAGATGCACCTCGGTACAGCCGCACGCGGCCAGCTGCCGTTCCAGCCGGTTGAGCAACGCGGCCCCCACCCCGCTGCTGACGTGATCCGGGTCAACATAGAGCAAGGTGATCTTGCCGGTTTCGAACAACCCACCGACTGCGGCCACCTGCCCTTCACGCTGGGCCAGCCAGATCTGTGATCCCGGCTTGAACCAGCCCCGGATGGTCGCCGGGTCCTTGTTTGCGGTCCATTGTTTCAGATGGTCGGGATCATTGTTGTGATCGGCCACACAAAGCTGCGTGATCGACCGGATCAGCACGCGGCTGATGTCGAATACATCGAACACCGTCGCCGGACGCAGGGCAATACCCTCGGGCACATTTGAAAACGCCTGAGAAATGCCGCGCTTGTTCTGCATCTATTCGGGGTGCTGCGGCGCCCGGCCGGATGGGGCGCGATATGGGCGTGTGACGTCCTTGAGCGTGGCATCCAACGCCTCGACCTTCAGGCGGATCGCGCCGTCTCCCGCCAGGGTCAGCAAGACCTGGCCCGCGCCATCCTCGCCGGGTTCGAATTCGACGGACAGCAGCGACATGACCATGTCCTTTTCGCTGCGATCAATGCCCTGACTGGCCACGGACAGAACGGAATCGAAGACCAGCACCGACTGCACCCGTTCAAACGGGCGGTCACGGCGGGCGGCGGCATCCCTGTCTTCCCAGCGAAAGCGGTTCAGCAACAGGCCAAAGCGGCGCTTCGACTGTTGCCATTTCATCTCGGTCACGGGAAAAACCGCATCCTGCACGAGGGTCGAGATCACCTTCAGGTCATCTGCATCCTCAGCCCCCAGATTCAGCGGGGCTTCGCGCCCGTCTTCAAAACTTGCGTCCGTCATTCGCCCTTGATCCGTTCGATTTTTGCGCCCACGCCTTCCAACTTGCGCACCACATGTTCATAGCCGCGATCCAAATGGTAGACCCGGCTTACCGTGGTCTCACCTTCGGCGGCAAGCCCTGCCAGGATCAGCGAAACCGAAGCGCGCAGGTCTGTCGCCATGACAGGCGCGCCCTTCAAACGTTCAACACCCGTCACGGTTGCCGTTCCGCCATGCACCTCGATCTGGGCTCCCATGCGAACCAGCTCAGGCGCATGCATAAAGCGGTTCTCGAAGATACGCTCTTCCAGCACCGAGGTCCCCTCGGCCGTGCACATCAGCGCCATCATCTGGGCCTGAAGGTCAGTAGGGAAGCCCGGGAAAGGTTCGGTGACCACATCCACAGCCGTCACGCACCCGTATTTGCGCGCAACTTTCAGGCCCTTATCTGTTTCGTCAACGCTTACACCCGCCGCGTCCAGTTTGGCCGCGAATGATTCGACCAGGGACATTCGCCCGCCCAGCAATTCAACCTCGCCACCACAGATGGCCGGGGCCAGCATATATGTGCCCAACTCGATCCGGTCGGTCACAACCTGATGGGTCGCCCCGTGCAGCCGATCCACGCCCTGGATTTCAATGGTCGATGTCCCCTCGCCCGAGATCTGAGCGCCCATCTTGCGCAGACACTCGACTAGATCGACGATCTCAGGCTCGCGTGCCGCGTTTTTCAGAACCGTTGAGCCCTTGGCCAGCGTTGCAGCCATGACGATGTTCTCGGTGGCCCCAACGGATGCAAATCGCATCTCATGCACAGCACCCTTCAACCCGCCCGAGGCCTTGGCGTGCAGGTACCCATCTTTCAGCTCAATCTCAGCGCCCAGAGCCTCAAGCCCTTCGACATGCAGATCCATGGGGCGCGCACCAATCGCGCATCCGCCCGGCAAGGACACAACCGCCTGCCCAAACCGCGCCAAAAGCGGGCCCAGCACCAGATTGGACGCTCGCATTTTGCGCACAATGTCATAGTCGGCTGTCTGGCTCGTCAGGTTGTGGCTCGACATCGCGATCACCTGCCCGTCTTGCAACGAAGACACCTCGGCCCCCAGCGATTGCAGCAGGGCGGTCATGGTCTTGATGTCGCTCAGCCGCGGCGCATTGGTCAGCGTCAGCGGGTCTTCACTGAGAAGCGTTGCGGGCATAAGCGTCAAACACGCATTTTTAGCCCCCGCAATCGGAATTTGTCCGTTCAGCGGGCCGTTGCCCGTCACCAGAATCGAATCCATCTGCTCTTATCCCTCGTCTTTGTCAGCTTTATTTCCGGAAGCGGCCCGCGCCTTAGCCTGCGCCTTACGCCGCGCCATATTCGCCTTTAACGCGGCCTTCAGGCGTTCTTCGCGCGCATTCCCGGATTTGCCGTGATTTTTTTGTGCATTTTTCTCTGCCATGGTCTTTCTCTACAGGAGGCGAAAAAAACCGTCCAGATACCCTTGCGCCGCGTTTCGTTTAAGTCTAATCACCCGCCCACGATGCTGCTGTAGCTCAGAGGTAGAGCACTCCCTTGGTAAGGGAGAGGTCGAGAGTTCAATTCTCTCCAGCAGCACCATCAGAATCCACGATAGTTCAGCAGCCACAAGATCGGTGTATTTGACCGGTTTAGCCCACGTTTGCTTGATAACTTACATGCGATAGTTCTCTATTCCGCGTGTCTTTGCACCTGCCAAATAGCCCAACTTACCTCTTCCTGCCTTCGATAGGTAAAACGGAGAGAAATTCGACACAGGTCATCCAAATACCCGCGCTAACGCCTAAAAAGGGCAACCCCTATCGCAAAGCACACAACGTCCCCAGCGACGGTAATCAGCCGGAAAACAGCAGCAGCGATCAGGGCTGAACCGGGTGTCGTAGCGCCACTTAAGACTGCGATGAACGCGGCTTCGCGAGGGCCTAAACCGCCTGGCGCACCAGGCGTTGCGTACCCTACCAACCAAGAAACAACACCGGCGAGGGCCACAACGCCAATAGGTACATCGTCGATTGCACTCAAGACCGAAGCGGCGACCGAGCTCATGCCCAGAAGAAATACGATCGCAAGAAACGCAATCAAGAGCAAAGCAGAGAATGGTAGGTCCTGCTTGGCCGCAAACCAAACTAATACCAAGACCAGCAAAACCACGATTGAAATCGTCAACGCAAGCCAGATAGGCCCGATGGTATCGAACGGCAGAAGGTCAGCCGGCACGAACCAGGCACCAGTTGCCAAGATCACCAAAGCGGCAACGGGTAGGCAAATCAGTTCGACGATAGTTGCAGCCGCCAATTGCTTGTCGCTCAAAGATCCACCGCGCAGCAAGACAGCGCGTCCCACAAGGTGGACAACATTGCCGGGAACGTATCGCGCGATTTGAGAGAGGGTGAATGACCGATACGTCCGGCGGCGCGGCTCGGGTCCGAATAGTTGCACGATGCGGTGCCACATCTCGGCCAGCACAAATAGCAACGCTGAATAGAGGGCAACCATCGCTGCGCAACGTAGAAAGAACCCCTCGGGTGGATCGAAGTTGATCAGCGCGTCCCAATTGCGTGCAATCTCGCGTCCGATGAAAATGACGGACAGCGCCAGAACCAGCAGGCCAATCCCGCGCGCCAGTCTTCGACGTAGCACCTCATCCTTGAGCAGATGTGCCGCCGGCATCGGCCTATCCCGCCGGTTCGGCGCGCAGGAGCGAGGTCTGATCTGGATAAGGCAAGGTCGGAACCAGCCCGCGCAACCTGGTTTCGGACAACCCGCAATCGTTGATCGATTGGCGGTAGCGCGCGCGATGAGAATTGTCGAACACGATAATCCCATCCGGTGCCAGCTTGGGGATTGCATGTTTCAAGCAGGCTGGACGCGCGCGGCCATCCACGACGATCAGATCAAACACACCGTCTTCGGCATCTATTGCACTGGCATAGGCCGCAAAATTTACCCGAGAACCATTGGCTTTTTCTGATAGATACAGAGCGTCAGTGGGCGAAGCACTACTTGCCTCAAACAACTTGACCTCGGTGGGGCATAAGCCCTCGATCATCGGAATCTTGGCTGTCACATCCTTGTACCAAGGCGTGTCATGTTCAACGCTGGTAACAGATGACGCGCGGCGCGCCAGCCAAACTGTGCTGGCACCCGATCCATATTCGAAGACGCGCGCCGGGCGTGAATCCAGGAATGCATCCACCTGCTCTATGGCGTCGTAGGTCCACCATGGCACGTCGAGGCCGACCATAGCATCGATGTCGTAGATCGCGAACAGGCTGGACATCCAATGCCAGCCGCGCCCTTTGGCGCGCCGCCGCTCGAGAAACCCGGCAAAACCTGTTGCCCGGGCCATAGCCGCCAAGATGCGCATTAGGTTGACATAAATGGATTTGAGCAGACGCATCCCAATCTTATCCCTTCAACTCAGTCGGTGCTCGGCAGATCACGGGCATCTGGTCGGACGAAAACCCTGCGCCTTCGGCCAAATCGATGCAGTAGCCGTTGCTCCAGGGTGCAAAGAAGCTGCCCTCGATCTCACGGAACATACCCGTGTATTGAAACGCGGCCATCGTCGTGACTGTTGTTCCAATCAGCGCCACGGCAAGGACCAGTCGTTTGAAGTTGCCGGGCTGATGACCGTTCGAAACACCCGCCAAAACGCGGGGTATCCCAAGAAAGCTTAGAAATGCTACCAGTGGCCACAGATCAAAACGGTATCTCAGCGTAATCGTCCCATAGGACAGCGTGACCAGAACGCCAACCAACAAACCGGCAGCCAGCACCAGATGTTCTGCACGCCTGACCTGCGTCAAACCGATGGCTGCGAACCCAACCCAAATCAACCAAAGCCACAAAAGCCCGTAACGTGGCCCTTCGACCCTGATATATCCCAGACGGTCTTCTGTCGCCCGTTGGAATAGGTTGTACATCGCCATCGACGGGCCGTGCGTCAGTTCCAGAGCAGGCAGGTCAAATGCATACAACCCTGCATTCGGTGGAATACGCTGAACATTAAATCGGCCATGTTCGGTAAAGGCCTGTGCGCGTGGGGAATCCTGAGGCTCTATCCCCCAGAAAACCGTACCATATTGGGTTTCGCTTGCCTCGAACGAGCCATGGACCTCAGCGGCCCCGCCGAATCTGAGGGTGTTCAAACCCAGATAGAGCAGTCCCCCGGCCCCCAGGATTGCACCTGCGAGCAACGCAGGTAGCAGCATTCGCACACCCTGTTTAATTACGCTCCAACCGCACAGGGCGGTTAAAGCCACATACAGTCCGATCGCCAGGTTCGGGCGAGCATGCACCGTGATAGCTGCACACAAAGCCAATACAGAAAACGCCAGCAGAGGATGCAACTTGTCCTGACCAAAGCGCACCCAAACCGCCACAAAGGCACCCGCCGCGCCATATGCCAGCGCGATAGGTTCGTGATAGAGCGATTGATTGACCACGAGCAGGGTCGCAGGCCCGCAAACCCACAAAGCCGCTGCAAAAAAGACTGCCCAACCCTGCGCATCCCTTTGTGCGCGTGTCGCGGTATGAGCAATCAGATCTTTCAGCGCCACCTGATAACCCAAGGTTCCAAGTACGGTCCAAAACCAGATCGAAAACCCGGCCATCGGGATCGACTCGAACGGCCAAGCCCAACCGAACAAAAAGCGCAGAAGCAACGGCCCCGCCCCGTGATAAAGATAACCTTGCGCGTCGGGTGTATAATGTCCTTCGAACCGCAATAGTCGGGGTGGCAGATCGAAATGCCCGTTCAGGATGGCGTAGTAGTAACCATCGTAGATTGCGCCCCCGAAAAACGGATCAGGGGAAAGGCCCGGTGCAAGCCAGCATAAAACCGCGAGGTAGGCTGCTCCGATAAGGGCAACCATCGCAAATGGTCTTCTTGCCCAATATGCCACAAGTCCCGTTTGCGAAGCGTTATGCACGATCTGCATGCTCCGCCCTTTGTTCCAACTCGCGAACCCGGCGCAACGTCGCTTCGAGCAAGCGCCGGTTTGTGGCAATCGTTTCCGACAGGATCGCAATAATGATCGTGAAATACCCCATCACCACAAACGCACCGCCCAGGACAAGCGATTGAATTTTGCCGTCGCCATCCCCGATGAGGTAGAAAAACACGAACCGCGCGATCGGTATGATCCCGATCAGCAGCAGCACCAGACCGATTGTAGCAAAGGCTTTGAGCGGGCGGTACATAACGTAACTGCGCAAGATGGTCCCCATCTGCCGCGAGATGAAGGACCGCATGGATTTGAACAGACGCGATGGTCGTTCGACCTGATTGACCTCAATAGGGACGGTCACGACGCTCAAGCCCGTCTGTCCAGCATGGATAAGTGTTTCGGTTGTATAGCTGAATTTGGTCATGACGTTGATATGCAACGCCGCATCGCGCGAATAGGCGCGAAACCCCGAAACGGCATCGTTCACCTCTAGCCCCGCAAAGCCCGAAACAACGCGGCTGCCAACCCGTTGCAATATCCGCTTAACGGGCGAGAACGATTGGTTTTCGCCGGGCTTCCGATCTCCGACGACCACGTCAGCCTTCCTGGCCAGAATGGGTGCAATCAGATCAGGGATGGATGCACCGGAATACTGGTTGTCACCATCCGTGTTGACGATGATATCCGCCCCCTGAGCCAAGGCGTTGTCGATCCCGATCTGAAACGAACGGGCAAGCCCTTTGTTGCCGCGGTTGCGAACAACATGCTCAACTCCAAGTTCCTTTGCGATCTCACTGGTGCGATCCGTTGATCCGTCATCAATGACCTGAAGCTCGACCTTACCCACGCCGGAGATGTCGCGCGGGATGTCGCGAATAACGGCAGGTAAGGTTTCTTCTTCGTTCAGACATGGAATCTGAACCACCAGTTTGGGAAGCGCCTTTAGCGTCATTTTGTTCACTCTACCTGCCCAACACGACATTCTGCGATCGCCTGGTGAGTGTTGTCCATTTTCTCTGAGTTGTCACCATCGGCCCAAGAAGCCGAAACCCAACTGCGACCTGATTGCACTGCCGATGACGCGAGGGCCTTAGCCAAGTCCACGAAGTACAGGTTACGTTAACAAAGAGGGCAGCACATTAATCATTGTGTCACAATCGCGTCCAAAACTGTCATGATATTGTAATAGTTCTGCCAGTTTCGCTGTGTAGTTCAGCCTTATCCGATCGATCAGTTTACTAGTCAGATTTTAACGAGGGGGTTCAAGGTCGGCCAACGGGGTGGGCGTGTTACGTCCCTATTTTGCGACTGTCATGCTCACCCCACCGCACTACGGTGAGATCAATCCAATTTGTTTCTCTGAGAATGCGGTGTCACACCAAAGCTCGATCTGTAAACGCGCGAGAAATGGCCTGGGTTTTCAAATCCGCAGGCAAAAGCAACTTCCGTGATCGAGGCTTCGGTCTGCAATAGCAGCTTTTGTGCACGCTCCAGCCGCATCTCCATCAGGTATTTCTTGGGTGAGGTGTTCAGGTATTTTCCAAACAATCGCTCCAGCTGGCGCGTTGAGATTCCCAGCCTCTCCGCAATCTCAGACGGCGAGACCGGTGTTTCGATACTGTCGCGCATGATCTCTATCGACCTAGCGAGATGGGCGTTGCGCATACCATTGCGTGATTGCAGCGAGACGCGTTGCTTCGCGGTCGCATTGCGCACCGCATTGTAAACCATCTGATCGGCCACCGCGACGGCCAGCTCGGCCCCATGGTCGCGTTCGATCAGATGCAGCATCAAATCAGCGGTCGCGGTGCCGCCCGAGGCGGTGATATGCTTCTCATCCGCTACAAAAACACTGCGCACCAGATTGACTTCGGGAAAGGCCTCCATAAAGGCATCGTGGTACTCCCAGTGAATCGCGGCTTGCATCCCGTCCAAAAACCCTGCTTTGGCCAGCACCCATGCGCCCGAGCACAAAGCACCAATGGGTGTGCCCTGCGCCCGCTCGCGCCTGAGAGTTGCCAGCAAAGGCCGCGTGACGTGATTGCGCATGTGAATGCCAGACAGAACAAACAGCTGGTCTGTTTTTGGTATGTCATCCAGACCGCCATGAACCAACGTAACCAGCCCATTTGAACAGACCGCGCGCTCACCGTCTTCGGAAATCATAGACCAATCATAAAGCTGCTCTTCACTGACCCAATTGGCAATGCGCAGCGGTTCGACAGCGCATGAAAACGCAAGGTGGGAAAACTCCTCGACCAAAATGAAGGTGATGTGCCGCGTCTGACGCATTGGGGTTTCCACTCGAAGGCCGATTCCGGCCGGAACTACTAACGGTGGTTCATGCTGCATTATTTTTTACTGTATACAAGTTGTATTTTGTTCGCATACATATCTGAAGCACCGAACCCGCGATTCGAATGTAGCGACGCCTCGGAGGTCAGATGAAAGACGATCCCAAATCTCGGAAGACCGATTTGATGGAGTATTTGAAAGTGTCGATCCTGACATTGCGCTTTCAGCCGGGTACGGACTTGGATGAGGCGCTGCTGTCAGATGAGTTTGGCCTGTCCAGAACCCCTTTGCGCGAAGTGTTCAGGCAATTGGGGGGCGAAGGCTATCTGGACCTGCGCACCAATCGCAGCGCGCGGGTGTCCGAGATGTCCCACACCACCTTGCGCGATTTTTTTCTGGCGGCCCCAATGATCTATGGCGCGGTGCTGCGTCTGGCTGCCCGCAACGCGACGCCTGCCCAAATCGAGGACCTGAAAGCGGCGCAGCTGGCGTTTAAATCAGCCCTCCGCTCTGGTTCAGCAGCGGATCGCGCACTCGCCAACAATCGGTTTCATGAACTGACGGGAGAGATGTCAGGCAATGTTTACCTGCTGCCATCCTTCAACAGATTGCTGATTGATCACGCACGGATCGGGATGACGTTCTACCGACCGCAAACCGCAAAAATGACCGAAAATCTGGCGGATGCCAGCACCCAGCATGACGCCATAATCTCCGCCATCGAGGCGAACGATGAGGCGGCGGCTGCGCAGCTGGCCGAAGAACACTGGAACCTGTCGCGCGATCAGATCGAACTGTTTGTGATGCCAGACGCCTTGGATGTGCCATTGGGCCTGTCCCCGCTTTCGAAACCCGCATGAGGACCGAATGAACCCGATTTTCAAGTTTGAGGGGATCTATACCCCGGTGGTCACGCCCTACCACGACAATGGCAGCGTGAATTGGGACGCGCTGGCGCAGGTGATCGAATACCTGATTGAGAACGGCGTGCACGGTCTGATCTCGGGCGGGTCGACCGGTGAGAACTATGCGCAGACTGTCGAGGAACGGCTGGAACTGGCGCGGTTCACGCATGATCGACTGAAAGGCCGTTTGCCGCTGGTCGTTGGGACCGGTGCGATGCTGACGCCGGACTCAATAGCTTTGGCGACGGGTGCGCGCGAAATCGGCGCTGATGCGATTTTGTTGGCCAGCCCTCCCTACTCGGTGCCTACAGATCGTGAAAATGCGCTGAATGCGCTGGCCATAGACAAGGCTGCTGACTTGCCCGTGATGCTGTACAACTATCCCCATCGGACCGGCACGATGATGGGCGAAGAGTTTCTGGACCGCATCGGGCGCAGTCGGAATTTTTGCGGCATCAAGGAAAGCTCGGGCGATATCAACAGGGTGCATCTGCTGGCGCGGGACTACCCGCATATTCAGCTGGGTTGCGGCATGGATGATCAGGCACTGGAGTTCTTCGCCTGGGGCGCGCCGTTCTGGGTGTGCGGCGGATCGAACTTTCTGCCTGCGGAACATGTGGCGCTGTATCAGGCCTGTGTGATCGAAGGCAACTTTGCCAAGGGCCGGCGGATCATGTCCGCCATGATGCCGCTGATGCGGGTGCTGGAACAGGGCGGCAAGTTCATCCAGACCATCAAACATGGCGTGACCATGAACGGGATCGACGCGGGCGCGATACGGCCTCCGCTGAAAGGTCTGAACAAGGACGACAAGCGCGCGCTGGAACAGGTGACACGCGTGCTGAAAAAGACAATCGCAGATATCGTGGCGGAGGGCTAAGGCATGGGATTACTTACTAAGGATGAATACAAATCCATCGCTGCAGGCCTGGCATTGCCCACCGGCGCTTTCATTGACGGTGCTTACCGCCCAGCGATCTCGGGCAAGACGTTTGAGACTGTCAATCCCGCCACAAGCGACAAGCTGACCGACATCGCCGCCTGCGGGGCGGCGGATGTGGACTTTGCCGTTGAAAAGGCGCGTGAGTCATTTGACGATGGGCGGTGGTCCAAACTGCACCCGTCCGACCGCAAGGATGTGTTGATCCGGCTTTGCAAACTAATGACACGCAATGCGCGGGAACTGGCGGTGATGGAAAGCATCGACAGCGGTAAGACCATCTACGATTGCGAAACCGTGGACCTTCCCGAATCAATCCATTGCCTGAAATGGCATGCCGAAGCGATTGACAAGATCTACGATCAGGTCTCGCCCGCCAGTGATGACCACATTGCCATGGTGGTGCGTGAACCGATTGGCGTTGTGGGGCTGGTACTGCCTTGGAACTTCCCTTTGCTTATGCTGGCGTGGAAGATCGGACCTGCTTTGGCAGCAGGCTGTTCGGTAGTGGTGAAACCAGCAACTGAAACAACGCTGACGGCCCTGCGCCTGGCCGAGTTGGCGATGGAAGCGGGCCTTCCGCGCGGCGTTCTGAACATCGTTCCAGGCGGTGGCGTAGATGTTGGAGAACCCATCGGGCGGCACATGGATATCGACATGGTCTCCTTCACCGGTTCGACCGTGACGGGCAAACAGTTCCTGACCTATTCGGCCGAAAGCAACGCCAAAGAGGTGGTGCTTGAGATGGGTGGCAAGAACCCCGCCATCGTCATGGATGACGCTGAAAACCTCGACCGTGTGGCGGCGCATGTGGTTAACGGCGCATTCTGGAACATGGGCGAGAACTGTTCGGCTTCGTCTCGTCTGATCGTGCACAAGGACGTGAAGGACGAACTGCTGGAACGCGTCGCACATCACGCCAAGCAGTGGAATATCGGCGACCCGCTGGATCCGGAAACACGGATGGGCGCATTGGTCAGTGAAGGGCACTACACCAAGGTTTGCGGGTATTTGGATCAGGCCGAGAATATGGCGATCGGTGGCAAAGCTGCAAATGGCTTTGTCGAGGCCACCGTGGTCGAGGTTCCCGGAAACGATGCCACCTTGGCGCGCGAGGAAATCTTTGGCCCCATCCTGTCGGTGATCGAGGTGTCTAGCTTCGATGAGGCGATCAAGATCGCCAATGACACGGACTATGGCCTCTGCGCTTCAATCTTCACAGCCAACGCCAAACGCGCCATTCGCGGCGCGCGGGCAATCCGTGCGGGTACGGTTACCGTGAACAGTTTTGGTGAAGGTGATATCACCACACCCTTTGGTGGCTACAAGCAATCGGGCTTTGGCGGGCGCGACAACTCGGTTCATGCCCACGATCAGTACACCCAACTAAAGACCATCTGGATTGATCTGGCGGATGATGCGGACGAGGCCGTGGATTGACGCGGTTCGAGGCCAAACGGCTTCCTCGGCAAACAGGTCCGGCGGGGTGGAATGCTATTCTGCCCCGTCGGACGGCTCTGCCAACGCTAAGCGAGGACCTGAGTGCTGATGTCACCATCGTTGGTGGTGGCTTCGCGGGCCTCAGCGCGGCGCGGCGTCTGCATCAGATCGACCCGTCGCTCAGGGTTGTCTTGCTTGAGGCCGGGCATATTGCCGAAGGGTCCGCTGGTCGCAATTCAGGGTTCATGATCGATCTGCCGCATGATCTGGCCTCGGATAATTATGCAGGCGATGCGTTGGAATCGGATCGCGCTGCCATTGCGCTGAACCGTAAAGCCATCGACTTTGCGACCCATGTTGCCACCGAATGCGATCTGCCGCAGGAAGCCTTTGATCCATGCGGCAAGTTCAATGCAGCCGCAACACCCGGCGGTGACGCCCATAACCTGGAGTTCGCCGCGCATCTGAAAAAGCTGGGCGAGCCACATACGCTGTATGATCGCCAGCAGATCGGCGAGATCACCGGCAGCCCTCATTACACCTCAGCGCTCTACGCGCCTGGAACCGTGATGATCCAACCGGCAGCCTATGTGCGCGCTTTGGCTAAGACGTTATCGGAACTGGTGCGGATATTCGAACGTTCGCCGGTCATTGCGTTCGAGAGGCAAGGTAACGGGTGGCTTGTTCGGACGCCCAAGGCAAAGGTCACCACCGGCAGCATTATTCTGGCCAATAATGGCCATCTCGAAAGCTTCGGATTCTATGCGCGGCGCCTGATGCATATCTGTCTCTACGCGTCACTGACGGAACAGATGACGCCCGAACAGATCAAAACGCTTGGCGGACAATCACGCTGGTCTGTTACACCTGCGAACCCAATGGGTACATCGGTCAGGCGCGTTTCAGGCAGCTATGGCGACCGTATTTTGGTACGCACATGCTCCAGCTTTCATCCTGATCTTGAGACATCTGAAGCGCGGCTGCGCAAGGCTGGCCGCGTGCATGATCGTAAGTTCCGCGAACGGTTCCCGTACTTACCCGATCTGCAGATGGAGCATCGTTGGGCCGGGATGTTGTGCCTCAGCCGGAACGGGTCCGCTGCGTTTGGAGAGCTTGAAAGTGGTGTCTATTCGGCCTGCTGTCAGAACGGGCTGGGCATAGCACGCGGAACGTTACAGGGCATGGGCGTTGCCGAGACAATCCTGCAGGGAAGATCCGAAATCGCCGGTCATTTCACCGCACAGCCCACGCCCCCACGCCTACCGCCGGAACCCTTCGCGTCAATTGGCGCAAACAGCTACCTCAAGTGGAAAGAGTGGCGCTCGGGCAAAGAATAGCCCGTCAAGGCAAGCTCAGCTTGGCCATCCTACCCCCATCCACTGTATAAACCTGCCCAGTGATAAAAGACGCATCGTCTGACGCCAAAAACGCAACCAAGGCCGCAACCTCTTCGGGCCGTCCTGTGCGACCGACCGGATGAATACCGCCTATGTTGCTACGAAACGCATCGGGATCAGGCATCGAGTCAATATAGTCCAGATTCAGATCGGTATCGATCCAACCGGGCGCGATCGCGTTGCATCGGATACCATCCTTCCCATGATCGACAGCAACCGCACGGGTCAGGCCATGCAACCCTGCCTTTGACGCGCAATAGGCGGCATGACCCGGATTGCTGCCCAGCCCCTCAATCGATCCGGTATTCACAATCGAACCTTGCGTTTTGCGCAGATGCGGCAGCGCGGCTTTGATCATCATGAAAGGCGCCGTCAGGTTGACAGACAGCGTGCGCTGCCAGTCTTGCAAGCTCATCTCTTCAACCGACGCCTCCTGCATCATGCCAGCATTGTTGACCAGAACGTCCAGACGTCCGGCCTTGGCCATGACCGCGTCAATAACGCGCTGCGGCGTATCAGGATCGGTAAAGTCCGCTGTGATCCCTTCAAAATCATCATCCGCCCCGCGTTGTGCCGTAAAAACGCGCGCGCCTTCGTGTTGCAACCGTATCGCGACAGCGCGGCCAATGCCGCTGCGACCGCCTGTAACCAGCGCAGTTTTACCTTCAAATCGCATCATGAAACAGGTTTGCCTCCGTTCACTTCGACCAACGTGCCGCACACATAGCGCGACGCGTCTGATACAAGGAACATGACAACATCGGCGATGTCTTCGGGCTCGGCGATCCGACCCAATGGTACGGTTTGCCCTAGTTCAGCCACCGCAGTGTCCGGATCAAACCCCCGTTTTTCAAAGCCAGAGCGCAGCATGGGCGTATTCACTTCGTTTGGACAAACCGCATTGATGCGTATGCCCTGATGCGCGTGATCCATCCCCATACATTGGGTCAAGGACGCAATGGCTGCCTTGGTCATGCAATAGACCGCATGGTTAGGCCCCGGACGCAAACCCCAGCATGAGGCCGTGTTGACGATAGCTCCGCCCCCGGCATTGGCCAAGATCGGGATTGCGGCGCGGCAGATGCGAAACGGGGCCTCGACATTTACACCCAGCGACAAAGACCAGTCATTGTCTGACGTCTCAGTTACGGGTCCGCGCGTGATGACACCGGCATTGTTGATGACGATGTCCAAACCGCCCAAAGCCGAAGCCGCCGCACTTGGCAGACCATCCGCATAATCGGGATCCAAAAGATCCCCCGGCAAATGCGCTTCGGCACCGATCCCGTCGACATCTCGATCCGCCACTGCGATACGAGCGCCCGCGTCGCGCAAACGCTGCACCAAGGCCATGCCGATTCCACCCGCAGCACCCGTTACAAGCGCCGATTTTCCGATCAGTTCCATATTTTCATCCAATGCATCAGGCCAATGTTAACCATGGGCCGCTCCGGTCTTTTTCAGCTTCTGCAAGCTTCACATCTGCCGCTAAGACCTGATTGAAAAAGAGCCCGCCAATATACAGGCGGGCCAGATCGGGGAGATCGCTTAGTAGCTTTGATTCAGTTCATCCGCTGCCGGTATCTCTCGCTCGCGCCGTGCAACATAGTCCAACAACTCCTCATTCTTGGCGATATCCAGCGTCGGTTCCTGATACTCGGCCAACAACTTACGCGCATGGTTCAGGGCACGTTCGGTAGTCTCAACTTCACCTTCGGCCACCCATTGTTCGATCGAGTTGTTGTCAAACATCTCGGGCATGAAGAACGCCGTCTGGAAATTGTCCTGCGTATGCGGATGGCCCAGATAGTGCCCGCCGGGTCCGACATCGGGAACAGCGGTAATTGCGTCGTCGAAATCACCCCATTTTGGCCCCTCGGCCATGCGATAGGCCATCGCGCATTGCTCGGCATCGACAATGAATTTGGCAACGGAACAGTGCATCCCGGCCTCGTTCCACCCGGCGCTGTGCCAGATATAGTTCGCGCCCGCATGAATGACCGCGCTCAGCGTTGTGGCCGACTCATACCCCGCCTGCGCATCAAAGGTTTTGGCCCCGCCCAAAGTGTTCGATGTACGCCAAGGCACGTCGTAGTATCGCGCCATCTGACCGATCATGAAGTTCATCAGGCTGATTTCCGGCGTGCCAGCCATCGGTGCGCCGGACTTCATGGACACGGTCGACAGATAATGGCCATAGATCGCCGGAGCCCCTTTGCGGATCACTTGCGTGTAAGCCAACGCACTCAGCGCCTCGGCATTTAGCTGCGCAACCGTGGCGGGAACGGAGGCAGGCGTGTTGGCCCCGCCCAGAACGAACGGAGAGCATAAAACCGGTTGATTGCGACGACAGAAGGCTCGCATTGCCCCCAGCATCGTCTCATCCCAGACCAACGGCGAGTTGCCGTTGCAATTGCCGGTGGTGACAGGGTGATCCTCAAGAAAATCCTCGCCAAACAGGATCGCGCACATGTCCATCACATCCTCGGCGTTTTTGGGGCTGGTCGTCATGCCCATGAACGTCTTGTCCGAATGCTTCATCGACGAATAGGTGATACGCAGATGCCGCTGGCTGATCGGGTGATCGTAAGGCTCCACGATGTGATGCGCCGAGGAATGCAGCGCGGGCATCATGTGGCTGAGTTTGTGAAACATTGCCAAGTCGTCCAGCGTTGGATTCCTTCGCACATCGTCCAGATCGCGCAGGAACGGTGCACCGGTCATAGGCACAAAGATCGAGTTCCTTCCCCCCAGCCGCACGTTCTTATTCGGATCACGCGCGTGATATGTGAAATCCGACGGGATGGTTGCGATCAACTCGCGCACCAGGCCGCGATCCAGATAGACAAACTCACCCTCGACCTTGGCCCCTGCCCGCTTCCAGTCTTCCAGGGCAATCGGGTCGCGGAACTGCACGCCTACGTTTTCAAGGATATCCATCGATGCACTATCGATGCGCTCAACTTGGCTTCCGTCCATCACTTCGCACAGAGGGATGCCGCGGGTCAGTCCTGGCAGCATCTCGAAATTTGGAGCGGTACGTATGGCACGGCGGGCCGAGCGCCCACCGGCGCGTGTAGTTGTACGCATGTTCACAGGGCAATCCTCCTTCTTCCCGCTTACTTTGGCGGGGTCGATCGCGGATTACCTCTCTGATTGCGATATGTGATTGCAGGAAGCGACACGAAAAACGCCGCCCAAAGGGGCGGCGTTCTGGTTTTACATATCAGGCTTAAAGCTTATTCAGCGGCCTGCGTGTTTGCAGCTTCGTGTTTGTCGCGTTGACCGTCGCGGAACAGTGCCTTGGCCAGCGAGATGCACATCAGCCCCATCACCATGGTGAACGGAAGCGCGCCGATGATCATAGCATTACGCAAAGCGTCCATCGGATTGTTGTCACCTGCGGCCAGGATCAGCGCACCGATTACGGCCGTCAGGATGACACCCCAGATGATACGATGCTTGATCCCGGTTTCCTGGCTGCCACCCGACATGATGGTGTTCATCACCAAAATGCCCGAGTCTGCCGAGGTCACGAGGAAGGTCATGATCAGGATCACGCACATGACGTTCAGCATGGACAGCAGCCCACCATCGATCATGTAAGACAGCGTCACAAACAGCTTGTTGGTGTTCGATGCACCAATGATCGCACCTTCAGCAGCGCCTGCCAGTTCCAGATCAATCGCTGTGCCACCCAGAACGGTCATCCATGCAAAGCACACCAGCGCCGGTGCGAAAACACAGCCCAGGATGAACTCACGCACTGAACGACCCTTGGAGATACGCGCCAGGAACAGGCCAACAAAGGGCGAGAACGCAATCCACCAGGCCCAGTAGAACGTGGTCCAACCTGCTTGCCATCCGAACTGACGGCCCTGCTCACCAGCAGCATATGCCGCGGTCAAAGTGGCCTCGTCCAACTCGGCCGCAGCACCTTCCAGACCGCTTTTGAAGCCATCAAAGCTGCCCCAGGCGTTGGTGGCACCGCCGAACAGGTCGTTTGCATGGGCTTGCGCTTCAGCTGGCAACGCCGCTGCGAAAGTTTCTGCAGACATCGGACCGTAGGCGCCGAAGCTCAGCGACAGGAAGTGCAGGATGTAGTCCACCATCGCCGTACCATAGGTGGTCATCGCGAAGACGAACGACCCAAACACAACGAATGTTCCCAACAGGATGATCGACAGAACCAGGTTGAGGTTCGACAGGTACTTAACCCCGCGCCCAACACCTGAAACCGCCGAGATGATCGACAAGCTCATGATGACCAGCAGACCCGAGATCAGACCCACTTTGCTTGGGGTCGGGACTTCGCCACCCAGGTCCATCACCCATTGCATGCCGGTGATCGCGTATACCCCATCGATGAATTGGCTGACGCCATATCCAATCGTCACTGAAACGCCGAGGATTGTCGCCACAACCCCCAGAACGTCGACCACATGACCCAGGAACCCGTTCATCAGGCGACCGAACAAGGGTGTCAGCGCCGACCGGATGGTCAGTGGCATGTTGCGGGTATAGGCGTAGTAAGCCAGCGAGAGGCCGGTCACCACGTAAATGGCCCAGGCATGGAAACCATAATGCAGGTAGGTGAAGCGATAAGCCGACTGCAGCGCTTCGGGGCTGTTACCCTCGACCGCGCCCGAGACAACAACAGGGTTCGATCCCCACAGACCCAGCGGTTCAGCCGTTGCAAAGACCATCAGCCCGACGCCCAAACCGGCGCCGAACATCATCGAAAACCATGAGAAGTTTGAGAACTCGGGCTTTTCACCCGGTGTACCCATGATCCGCTTACCGGTTGATGGAATAATGGCGACGATCGCCAGGAAGAAGAAGAACAGGCCAACAATAATCACATAAAAACTATTGAAGCTTTCCAGCAAGCGGCCGTTCCAGCTGCCCAGTGTGCTGTTGGCATTCGCGGGAAAAACCAGCGCCCACAGCACAAGGGCCACCATGATGCCCTTACTGATCAGCGCGATCGGCACGCTGTAATTTTCATAGAAACCGGCATCTGCCGTTTCTATCTCAAGATCCGTGAATGGTTCAGGTACCGACATATCTCTCCTCCGTGTTGTCGATCCGAGGGGGCGGAGAGCTGCCGCAGGAGCGATGCCCTCTCATTATTCTTTAGGTTATGGTTTGCTTACTGCTTCCCAAGCCGTGTGCTCAGACGCGCAAACAATTCTTATTTTCCTGGAATACGCCCACGAGGCTTCACCGTTCCTTGATTCGCTATCGCGACAATTCAGACCCGCACTCTTCGGGTCTTTGGTGAGGCGGCCCACAGTTTCGGCGAATGTGTTTCGAGTTGTCTGCCGAATGTGATCCAAGTTCATTTGTCTGCGTAAAGCGCCCCTTGCCAAATTGTCGCACCAAAACCGACCTTTTTACAGATTTAGACGACCCCTGGGTCGCGGTTCCGGCAATTTACAGTATTCTCGATGCATCAATTGCTTTCTTTCAATGGCAAAAATTTTCATAGTCACGCGAACAAGACTAATCCGTAATCAGCCAGGTCCTGATGTCCCGACGCCACTACAAACTGCCGCCCCTGACCACCCTTGCGGCTTTCGAAGCTGCCGCGCGCCACCTCAGCTTTAAAAACGCCGCCGAAGAGCTTTCGGTGACGCCCGGCGCGGTCAGCCATCAGATCAAAGCACTCGAAGGCTATCTGGAGGCACCGCTGTTCCAGCGCAAACACCGCAGCGTTGATCTGACCGATGATGGCAAAGCATTGTACGAGGCGCTGTCGACCTCATTCGCCCGCATCTCAAAGACCCTGTCTACCATACGGGATCGCTCGCTTGGCGGAAAAGTGACCGTGGGCTCAACCACTGCCGTTGCAGCCCTTTGGCTGTCCCCATCGGTGATCAGGTTCTGGCGAGACGCGCCCGAGATCAGCGTTGACCAGATCTCGCAGGACAGGCCTTTTCGGGATCGTCCTGACCTGGATTTCTTTATCCGCTACGGGCGCGACAGCGATCCCAGCCTGGACCACACCCCGCTATATCGTGACAACCTGATCCCGGTCGGCAGCCCGGAACTGGCCGAGCGCCTGAACCGAACAGGGTTAAGAGATATTGCAGCCCAACGCCTGATACATCTTGATTCCGAAGACAACAGCTGGACCACATGGCCAGATTGGTTCCGCGAACTGGGCTACGAGGAACGGCTGACATCCGAGGCGCGGGTCAACAGCTATTCGGTCGCTTTGCAGCTGGCCCGCAAGGGGGCAGGTCTGGTTCTGGGGTGGCAGCGGTTGATTCAGCCTATGTTGCAGTCGGGCAAACTTGTTCCCATCGGCTCACATTATCTGACGGCACCCAACCAGTTTTATCTTGTCGGGCGGCCAGATGATGAGCTGTCCGAGAACGCCCGAGCGCTCAAAGATTGGATCATTCAAGAGGTACGCGAAGGCACGGTTTAATTCAACTCAACCTGTGATGAGGTTTTCTGATATTGATGAAAACCCATTCTGTCCGCCAATAGGATTTGCAATGCAATCCAGCCGCAGGAGAGCCTGATGAATAAACATAGCCCGCTTTCGTCGGTTCTGGCCGATGTGAACACAGCCAACGGTCTGCCAAACGAACACTACGTCGACCCCGGCGTTTTCGCCGAGGAACGGCAATCGGTTCTTTATGCAAACTGGTCCGGCATCGGATTCGGCAAAGATGTCCCGGAATCCGGAGATGCAAAACCGGTGGATTTTCTAGGCATGCCCCTGCTGATCGTCCGCGACCGCGACGGTGAAATTGGTGTGTTTCAAAACACCTGCCGCCACCGCGGGATGATCCTTGTGGATGCACCGAAGAAAATCGGCGGCGCTATTCGCTGCCCATATCACAGCTGGTGTTACAGCCTGAAAGGCGAGCTGCGTGCGACACCCCATGTCGGCGGCCCTGGCCAGAACAAACATGAAGATGTCAAAAACGAAGACCTTGGGCTGGTGCGTATCCGTTCGCATGTCTGGCGCGATGTGATCTTTGTGAATGTCGACGGCAATGCCCCGGCCTTTGAGGATGCGCATGGAGAATTGCTGGAACGCTGGAAAGAATTCGAAACTCCACTGTTCCATGGCGGCGATGAATCCTCGTTCAAGCTTGAGGTCAAAACCAACTGGAAGCTGGCGGTTGAAAACTATTGCGAAAGCTATCACTTGCCGTGGGTCCATCCGGGGCTTAACAGCTATTCCCGGCTGGAAGATCACTACAACATCGAAAAGCGCGGGCATTATTCGGGTCAGGGCACGTTGGTCTATCGGCAATTGACCGATCAGGATGGCGCAACAATGCCCGATTTTCCGGGCCTCAGCGGCAAATGGGATGAAGGCGCGGAATACATCGCGCTATACCCGAACGTCTTGCTGGGCGTTCAGCGCGATCACAGCTTTGCAATCATCCTGGAACCTGTCGATCAAGGCAATACCGTCGAGCATATCGAGCTTTACTATGCCAAAAGCGAGGCCGAGACCCCCGAGCATGACGGGCTGCGCGCCTCGAATGCACAACTTTGGAAAACGGTTTTCGAAGAGGACGTCTTTGTCGTCGAAGGCATGCAAAAGGGTCGTCATGGTATGCTGTTTGACGGCGGTCGGTTCTCGCCCGCGATGGATGGTCCAACGCACAACTTCCACCACTGGGTGGCGACACAAATTGAGAACGGACGCTCTGAATAGACGCGAATTCGAAAGCGGAGCTTTATGAAAATGGACAGGGCAACGCTGGATGACTTGTTGCTGGACGCGCATGCGCGCAATGATCCAGCTGCCCTTGTCACATATTACACGATGGCCGCAGATGAGCGCGAAGCCGCAGGTGACATCGATGCGGCCTGTTTTTTCCTGACCCACGCCTTTGTTTTCGCGCTTGAGCATGGCGCGCCCGAGGCCGACGGTCTCAATCAGCGTCTGGTGCGCCATGGTCGGGCTGATCGCCTGAAGCTTTGATATCCGCGCCGCCGCCCGCCGCACTTTGAGATACGCCCGGCGTTTTAGCCCGAACAAACGACAGCTTGCTTCTTACCTCAGCATCCTTATCTATGCTGGGATGATCACCATATGGTTGTGCTAAGGGGCGAGGGCTTGGATCAAAAAACGGATATGTTGATCATAGGCGCCGGCATCGCCGGGATGACCATGGCGCTTGAGGCGCGCAAACTGGGCATCCGCGACATCACCATTCTGGAAAAGGCCGATGATATCGGTGGGACATGGCGCGAAAACACATATCCCGGTGTTGCCTGCGATGTGCCGTCGCACCTTTACAGCATGGCATCTCATCCTAACCCGGAGTGGAGCCAGGTTTATGCAGGAGGAGCCGAAATACAGGCTTATCTGCGAGACATTGCACAAAAAGAAAAGCTGTATGACCTCTGCCAATTCAACCAGCGCCTGAAATCCGCTGAATGGCGCGGCGATCATTGGTACGTTGAAACCGATGAAGGGCAGAGCTGGACCGCTCAGTTTCTGGTTTCGGCCATCGGAGCGTTGCACATTCCCAAAATCCCCAAAATTCCGGGCGCCGACAGTTTTACAGGACCCAGCTTTCATTCCGCCCAGTGGGATCACGATGTCGATCTGACTGACGCAAATATAGCTGTTGTTGGCACCGGTGCCTCAGCCATCCAGTTCGTCCCGGAAATAGCCAAGATCGCGAAGCAGGTAACAGTCTTCCAACGCAGCGCCCCTTACGTGCTGCCGCGCATGGATGGACCGGTCGCGCCATGGGTCAGACGGCTGTATCGGCGGGTTCCGCTGCTGGCGCGGATAAGGCGAAGCCTGATCTTTGCCTATTTCGAATTCCGCCACCGCGTGCTCCGACGCGAGAGGCTAATGGTGAAATACGCCATGCACCTTTGGCATAAGGCGTTACACTCTGCAGTTTCGGACCCGGCAGAGCGGGAGAAGCTGACACCCAACTACCAAATCGGATGCAAACGGATCCTAAGTTCGAATGATTGGTATCCAGCCCTAATGCGCGACAATGTCGATGTCATCCCATCCGGCGTTGCGTCGATTGAGGGTGATACGATCACGGCCAGCGACGGGACAAAAGTACAGGCCGATGTCCTGGTCTGGGGGACCGGTTTTCACGTAACCGATATTGCGGAACGTCTGGACATTACAGGCGCAGACGATCTGACGCTGCGCGACGCCTGGTTAGATGGGATGCAAGCCCATCTGGGCACTGCAGTCGCAGGGTTCCCGAACTTTTTCATCCTTTTGGGACCGCATACAACGCTGGCCCACAACTCGGTCATTTTGATGATCGAGGCTCAGGTGCGCCATATCGGCGAAGTGCTCACGTCGATGTCGGATCAAGGCCTTCGCACGATCAACCCGCATGCAGAAAAGCAGGCCGCATTTACACAGGAAATGCAAGACCGGCACGCAGGCGCTGTTTGGCAAGACGGTGGTTGCACATCGTGGTATCAGGATGCCAAAGGCCACAATACAGCCCTGTGGCCCGGAACCGCTGCTGAGTTCCAGAGACGCATGGCCGCTGCGGGCATCGAACACTATACACCCTTGCCCGACGCAAAAGGAGACTGATGAGATGACAATTGTTCTAAGCTTGCTGGCACTTCTCGTGGTCTTTCTTTTGGGCATGCACCTTTGGACACGGCATCTGACCAAGGTTGGCCTTCAGACCGTTCCTCAATTGGGCCAGATCATCCCGGTCTCAGGCGGTAGTATTCACTACGTCGAAAAAGGCGACCCCAACGCACAAACGATTGTGATGATCCACGGGCTGGCCGGGCAATTGCAGCACTTCACCTATGGATTGATGGACCAGCTTGCGGATGAGTATCACGTGATCGCCTTGGATCGATCAGGTTGTGGATATTCCACCCGCGACGCGGCCGAGATGGGCCGTTTGCCGGAACAGGCCCGCATGATCACCGAGTTCCTCGATGCCAAGGGCGTCACTGACGCCGTACTGGTCGGGCATTCACTGGGCGGGGCGGTCTCGCTTGCCATCGCTCTGGACTATCCGGACCGCGTGTCTAGCCTGGCCTTGCTTGCGCCCTTGACCCATCAAATGCCAAAGCCACCAGAGGTGTTTAAGTCCCTCGAAATCCGCACGGCTTGGATACGTCACCTGATCGGGAACACCCTGGCTGTTCCCATTGCGTCCAAAACCGCACCCCATGTCTTACAGGTGGCCTTTGACCCCGAAACAGCCCCTGATGATTTCCTGGAACGTGCTGGTGGCGCGCTTGGCTTGCGCCCATCAGCCTTTATCACCGCATCCCAGGATCTTGTCGGGGTAGATGACAGCATCGCAGCCCAAAGCGCGCGCTATCCCGAGCTGAAAACACCCGGAGGCGTTTTGTACGGGGCGCAGGATACGATCCTGTCCCCTGCAATGCATGGGCCGCAAATGCAGCAGTTCGGACTGACGTATCAAGAGGTTGACGGCCTGGGTCATATGACGCCCATCACCGTGCCAGAAGCATGCGCCGATTTCATACGCAAGGTGATCCAAAACGCTGCGAAGGCAGACAATACATCAACTGATATCGGTTGAGGCTAGATCAGAAAAATTCCCTGTCGAACCGACCATTTCCCCCTTGACCCTCTCCAACGGCTCGCTTACATCGCCACTCACTCATGGCGGAGTAGCTCAGTTGGTTAGAGCAGCGGAATCATAATCCGCGTGTCGGGGGTTCAAGTCCCTCCTCCGCTACCAGATCCCCAACAACATCGATTGATGAAGTAAAGATCCATACGCAGCTGCGCAATTATGCTGCTATCAACCCACTTTATGTACCTTCAAACCATCCAGATAAGCTCGTTTTTCGATCTGGACCTCTTCGTCACTTAAATCTGACCGGTTGAGCTCAAGAAAATATGCAGCAGCCCCAGAGGGTTGGACATTCGCATTCTTGACAGGAATCAGATCATCCGACCGCACATTTATGACGGACAGCACCTTGGTAAGTGCCAGGAAACGGTCGTCGGTGTCTGAGACATTGATCCGTGCGACACGCGCTTGCGCAGAAACCTTCTGTTCAACCCTGCTCACAACGGCATCCAGATCGGATGCAGGTTTGAGCTGTTGGGTATAATCTGAAAGGTCCTCCAGAATTCTGTTGGATTGAATGTTTTGCCAATAAACACTTTTGATCCAGTCAGATGGGTTTCTGGTTGTGTAGAAAAAGGTCACACGGGCTTTGCCGCCGGCGAACAGTCGCACTTCTTCCAAGAGAACCTGAGCAAGGACATGGGTTTGTGTATATGACCAGACATTCTTACGCCCCGGGATCATGCCTGCGAATTCTTCGCTACTGATCAGCAGGGGATTATCTTCCTGATCTACAAAGGGTTCAAGCGCCGCGCGCAGTTTTGTGCGAAAACCCTGGAGTACGCGGTCTTGCGGCAGCACGGCGTATCGGCGCGCCGAAAACCCGGCCTCTTTCAGATCACGCGGCAGAAGGATGTTAACGCGTTTTTTTAGAAGCTCCCGGTTTCGGAAAAGCATCGATTGAAAGGTTCTGGTTCCAGTTTTGTGAAAACCCTGATGAATAACCACCCTCATGCCAGCACCCTAGTCTGCACTGCACAACGGCCTGAGAAGCCAAACTCTACTGGGCCTGAAACACATTTGTGAGCGACTGATAAAGACCCCAAGCGATGACCAATTGCAAACAATGGCCAGAAGATATCCGGTATTGTCTCTAAAGACCCGTCAAATCGATCAACGGGGTCGCGCGCGTTACCTCAAACTCGTGCGAGCTATCGGGCAGGTTAATGCTGATCTCAAGGCTCTGAGCACGTTCAAAGCGGCTGAAATATGCAAACTCGATGGTCGTCAGTGCTGCGATGTCCTGACATTGGATTACATAGTCGGCCCGAAACTCTGAATGTTCGGCATCTTCATCCGGCGCGTCGCTGGATTCAGCAACCTGTGTTTGATCAACGATCCCCTCTGATGTCAGCGCCACATTGGCCGATGCGGTAAAACAGCCCGCGTCTTCGGCAAGGACGAATAACTCCAATGGCTTAGATAAATCCGAAATCGCGACCGCAACCTTAGCGCGATCCTCATCTGTCTCGGCATGGCTTTCAAACCCGACAATATCCGCGCTGGGAGCGGTTAGTGACAGTGAGAATTCCGCCCCTGAGAACACCATGCTCAACTGCCCAGTGCCATGTTTGTGTTGGTTGTCCTGCTGTGTTGCATGGGCCATCACGCCCGTCGACAACAAAGACAAGAAAAGAAACAGGCGCATCATCAACCACGTACCACCAAAAATAGAATCACGACGCCGAGTTTAACCCGAATCGCAAGGTGCGCAACGCAGGTCGCTACGGCAAGTATCGCCAGATATGGGGATGTGCGGCAGTTTGCCCAAGCGCGAGCGTATATCTGACAATAAAACTCAGGTTGACATTTCTGACTTATTCACTCAACTTTTTGGGTGTAAAAATAGTGTGGCCACTCAGCCCGCACCGCCTTTTGTTGACAGGAAAGATCAAACCACATGTCCAAATCTATTGCCGCTGCCAGCGTCCTGGCCCTCTGCGCCGCAACCACCGCATCGGCTGCCGATGCTCCTGCGAAAGCAGATGTCTTGAACACCTACGCGAATATTGCTGAAGCCAAGTATGACGATAGCCTGATCGCTGCCAAGTCACTGCAAGCGGCCGTGAACGCTCTGATCGCCGCGCCATCGGATGCCACCCTGAACGCGGCCCGTGCCGCCTGGCTTGCCGCGCGCGTACCTTATCAGCAAAGTGAGGTTTACCGTTTTGGCAATGCCATCGTCGATGACTGGGAAGGCAAGGTGAACGCCTGGCCGCTGGATGAAGGTCTGATTGACTATGTTGACGCGTCCTACGGTGGCCCAAGCGACGAGAATGAGTTTGCCGCTCTGAACGTCATCGCAAACCCCAGCTTTGAGCTGTCTGGCAATGCGATTGATGCCTCTGAAATCACCCCTGAACTGCTGGCAGAAACCCTGCACGAAGCTGATGGGATCGAAGCCAATGTAGCAACCGGCTACCATGCGGTTGAATTCCTGCTGTGGGGTCAGGACCTGAACGGCCACGGCGCCGGCGCTGGCAACCGCCCTTGGACTGACTTTGCACAAGGGGACGAATGTACCAATGGAAACTGCGACCGTCGCGTCCAGTACCTGAGCGTCGCAACAGACTTGTTGGTTAGCGATCTGGAATGGATAACCGCACAATGGGCCGGGGGTGGTGACGCCCGCGTCGCACTGACCCAGAACGAAGATGCCGGTATCAGTGCGATCCTGACCGGCATGGGGTCGCTGTCTTATGGTGAAACCGCAGGTGAGCGGATGCGTCTTGGCGTGATGCTGAACGACCCAGAGGAAGAGCATTCCTGCTTTGCCGACAACACTCATAACGACCACTACTATAATGGCGTTGGCATCCAGAACGTCTATCTGGGCAGCTACACACGGATCGATGGCACCCCGGTCAATGGTGCGTCATTGTCCGATTTGGTCATCGCAACCGACCCTGCGCTGGATACCGAGATGAAAGCCAAACTGGCGAATACCATGCTTGCTCTGGGCGTGATGAAATCCACCGCCGAAGCCGGGTTCGCCTATGACCAGATGTTGGAACGGGGCAATGCCGGTGGCGAAGCGTTGATCATGGGGGGTGTGAACGGCCTGATCGACCAGACCAAAACGATCGAACGTATCGTTACCGCGCTTGAGTTGGAGAATATTGAATTCGAAGGATCGGACAGCCTGGACAACCCGGACGCGGTTTTCCAATAAGCTTAACCCCGGGACCAGAGACGCAAAAACGCGTCTCTGGTCAAGTTGGCGCTGCTATGTGCCAAGTCGTTGATCTTGATCTCGAATCCTACGCTGCGACCAAATGAGATCACTACAAAAGCCTTTCGCGTGGATATGCGATTGGCGGACGAACGCAATCGATCCCATCTGTAAGGTGCTGATCAAACAATTGATCGCTGATGAAGAAAGTCACATCGATGCTTTGGAAACGCCAACTGATCTGCCTGAGCGGCACAGCACAGCCATCTACGCACAACTCAATACCGCAGAATTGGGCAAAGGCGCCCAGCGTTATCGTGCTGACCCTCTGCACACTGGTCGCCACTCCCGCAGTGCCAAACCAACTGCAAGATCTGCACCTGAACGTCATTCCTCGCACCGCCGAAGAACAGGATCGCATTTCCAAAGTTACTACGCCACCGCTGGATTTTTCCGCTCCGCAACGCTTTGAAGACCTGCCCGGAGGGGCTGCGACGGTTCGTGTGCGCAATGATGCCAACGCATTTTCCCAGCCCTCGCGCAATCTGAGCTTTGAACAGGAGCTGGATTTCAAAGTCGGAAACGGGTTGTTCAGGAAAATCTGGGTTTCGTCACCCTCCTCGACGCTCGCCTCAGATGGGTTGGGGCCGCTCTACAACGCGCGCTCTTGCCAGCGCTGTCATATCAAGGACGGACGCGGGCATACACCGAACGGGCCGGATGACACCGCGATTTCGATGTTTCTGCGGGTTTCCATCCCCGGCGCGGCGGAAGACGGCTATGCCGAGATCGCGGATTATATCGCAACCTTACCTGAGCCTACCTATGGCGGTCAGATGCAGGACTTCGCACTGGCGGGGCATCCGGCAGAATACCGGCTGGATATCACATATGAAGAGATTCCCATCACGCTCTCGGAGGGCGAAACCGCGTCACTGCGCAGCCCAACCTACCAAGCCGCCGATCTGGGCTATGGTCCCTTGCACCCGGATGCCATGCTCAGCCCCCGGCTCGCGCCGCAGATGATCGGCCTAGGATTGCTGGAGGCAATCCCGGTCGCCGACCTGCTGGCCAAGGCCGATCCGGACGACACGGATGGGGATGGGATATCAGGCCGCCCGAACATCGTTTGGTCTGCGGAATATGACGCGCCGATGATGGGGCGGTTTGGCCATAAGGCCGGGATGCCAACCGTCATGGAACAATCTGCAGCGGCCTTTGCGGGCGATATTGGCATCGCCAGTCCTCTGTTCCCTACACCTTACGGGGATTGCACCGATACACAGATCGATTGCGTGCAAGCGCCCCACGGCGATGATGACGACAGAGGTTTTGAGATTGATCAGGTCGGGATGGATCTGGTGGCTTTCTACAGCCGTAACCTGGGCGTACCCGGTCGTCGCGATGTAGATGATCCAGAGGTGTTGCGCGGAAAAGAAGTGTTTCATAGCTCTGGATGTGTTTCGTGCCACACACCGTCTTATGTCACACACCGCATGGAAGACCGCGAAGAACATAGTTTCCAGTTGATCTGGCCCTACACCGACCTTCTGCTACATGATATGGGCGAAGGTCTGGCCGACAACCGCCCCGAAGCGCGCGCAACAGGCCGCGAGTGGCGGACGCCTCCGCTGTGGGGCATTGGCCTGACTGAACGCGTCTCGGGCCATACAGAATTCCTTCACGATGGTCGCGCGCGCAATTTGCTAGAGGCCATCCTTTGGCATGGCGGTGAAGCTCAGGGTGCCCGAGACGAGGTCGTTTCTATGCCCAAATCCGACCGGGACGCCCTTATCCGTTTTTTGGAGAGCCTGTGACACATGCATAAACTCGCCCTGATCGCAGCCTTGGTTTTTCCGCTGTCCTCAGCGGCGCAGGACCACACGCCCACACTGATCGACGTGACCGAAAACCACATCCTGCCTCGCTTCACTATGCTTGCCGAAGCGACAGAGGTTCTGAATGCGACCGCGCAGGAGGATTGTGCCCCAGAATCGCAAGACCTGCGGACCGCTTACGGCACCGCATTCGACGCGTGGATTTCGGCCAGCCACCTACGATTTGGGCCTACCGAAACCGATGATCGCGCCTTTGCGATGGCTTTCTGGCCGGACACCAAGGGCTTTACGCCCAAGGCCCTATCAAAACACATTGCAGTCGAAGATAGCGCCGTCGCCTCACCTGATGCCTATGCCGAAACCTCGATCGCCGGGCGCGGGTTCTTTGCACTGGAACGGATGCTATATGACCTTGAGTTTGCCCAGCAAGGCAGCGCTGCATATCGATGCACTCTGATCCAGGCGATCAGCGCTGATATTGATGCAAATGCCGATGCTATGGTGGCCGACTGGCAAACCTATGTGCCTGAACTGACGCAACCGGGGGCAGATGGCCTCTATCGCACGCAAGATGAGGCCTTGCAGGAATTGTTCAAGGCATTGTCGAGCGGGCTGCAGTTCACATCCGAGACACGCTTGGGTCGTCCACTGGGTACATATGACCGACCGCGCCCCAAACGGGCCGAGGCGCGCCGTTCCGAACGGTCCTTACGCCATGTTGAACTTTCACTTGTCTCCACGCGCGATCTTGCGGCGCGCCTGTCTGCCGAACACCCGGAAATCGCCGCCGATCTGGAAACAGTTTTTAACCGCGCGATCGAAAGTGCTCGGTCTATCGACGACCCGGCTCTGGCCGGTGTTGCGGATCCCCAAGGCCGCTTTCGGATCGAAGCGCTGCAACAGTCGATAAATGATATCCGCCAGATTGCAGCGACTGAACTTGGCCCGACACTTGGAATCAGTGCCGGCTTCAACTCTTTGGACGGAGACTGAGCCCTTGACCAGCCGCAGGCAATTCCTTGCCGGTCTCGCCGCCGCCAGCATCGCCCCGATCCGGGGATGGGCCGCGGCAGGTGCACCAGACTATCTGGCGGCAGGGCTGTTCCCGGATGGGTCTTTTCGACTGGCGGGCCTAAGCGTTGAAGGCGATATCCTGTTCACCCTGCCCCTACCCGCCCGAGGTCACGCCGCCGCCGCGCATCCGACGGAGCCGCTGGCCGTGGCCTTCGCGCGCCGCCCCGGAACCTTTGCAGTCGTCATCGATTGCGCCGGTGGTACAGAACGGATCCGGCTTCAGGCGCCTGAAGGCCATCATTTCTATGGGCATGGCACGTTCTCAGCAGATGGTTCCAAGTTCTTCGCAACCGAAAACAACTTCGAAACCGGAGAAGGCCGCATCAGTGTCTGGGATGCAAAAACCTTTGAACGACTCGGAGAATTCTCATCAGGTGGCATTGGCCCCCACGACATGCACGTGATGCCGGATGGGCAGACCCTCGTGATAGCCAATGGCGGTATTGAAACCCACCCCGAGACCGGTCGTACCAAGCTGAATCTGCCAGTGATGCGCCCGAACCTTAGCTACGTGAGCCTGAAGGGCGGGCTGCTAGAGCAGATGGAGTTGCCCAGCGCATTGCACAAGAACTCGATCCGGCATCTGGCCGTGCGCGGCGATGGCCTAGTCGGATTTGCCATGCAGTGGCAAGGCAACCGGACCGAGCATCCGCCGCTACTGGGTCTGCACCGAATGGGCCGAGACCCTGTCTTGCTGTCCGCCCCAGCTGCAAACCAACGCCATCTACAGGGTTATGCAGGCAGCATTGCCTTCTCGACCGATGGCGCAACGATCGCCATCACCTGCCCGCGCGGCAATGCGCTGCACCGGTTCGATGTGCAGTCCGCCAATTTCGAGGATGCCTCAGCACTGCAAGACGTTTGCGGGCTTGGCGCAGGCCCCGATGGGTTGATCTTCACAACTGGAACCGGGCTATTTGGCGCATTAAATCAAGCAGAACCAAAGGTTCTGACGCGTTCGGATTGCCAATGGGACAACCATCTGATCCCGATCCGTACCTTCGCGTGAAATTCGGCAATCCCCTTCACATAGTTTACACTTGGAAGAATCAAACTGCTGCCGTATTGGCGGGCGCGAAACTGGCACGCTTATGTTAAGGATCGACCTGATTGAAACAGACGCCCGACGCACCGCATTCCATCTACGGGGTTGAGAAATGGGGCAAAGGCCTCATCGAGGTGACGGAGCAGGGCGAGGTCGGTCTGCGCAATCCGATGGCACCGTACACGGCGGCGATCAGCCTTCCCGGTATCCTCAGCGATCTGGATGACCGTGGGATCAAGGCGCCGATGGTTTTGCGCGTCACGTCCTATCTGGAACATGAGATCGCTCAGCTGAACGAGAGCTTCGCCGACGCGATCGCGCGGGTGGGCTACAAAAGCCCCTATCGTGGCGTGTTTCCGATCAAGGTGAACCAGCAAGCGCAGGTGGTCGACCGCATCGCCGAGTTCGGTAAGAAATACAACTATGGCCTCGAGGCCGGATCAAAGCCCGAATTGGTCGTAGCTCTTGCGCATCGTCTGGCCCCTGAGGCGCTGATCGTCTGCAACGGCGTCAAGGATGCCGAGTTCATCCAACTGGCGATCCTGTCCCGCAAGATCGGGTTCAACACCGTCATCGTGCTGGAAAGCCCGAAAGAGGCGGATACGGTGATCGAGGTCTACAAAGAGCTCGGTATCGAACCTCTGATCGGCGTGCGCGTCAAGTTGACCAACCAGATCAGCGGCAAATGGGAAGAAAGCTCGGGCGACCGATCCGCCTTTGGCATGAACACGGACCAGCTTGTCGCGACGGTCGACAAGCTGAAAGCGGCTGGCCTGTTGCATTGCCTGAAACTGCAGCACTCGCATCTGGGCAGCCAAGTGCAGGACGTGAACGATGTGCGCCGCGCCGTGGGTGAGGCCTGTCGCTACTACACCGAACTCACGCGCGAAGGCGTGCCGCTGACCCATCTGGACCTCGGCGGCGGTATGGGCGTGGACTATACAGGCGAGAAGAAGGCTGCCGAGAACTCGATCAACTACACAGTCGAGGAATATTGCAGCAACGTGGTTGAAACCGTGGCCTATGCAATGGACGAGGCCGAAATCACCCACCCGACATTGGTCACCGAAAGCGGCCGAGCCGTGGTGGCGACTTCATCCATGTTGGTGTTCAACGTGCTGGAAACCACGCTCTACGATGCGCCCACCGCACCGGATGTGGAGCCCGATGACAACCATCTGGTCTCGGACCTTGCCGCCGTACACGGCTACCTGAGCAAAGACCGCCTGCAGGAATGCTGGAACGACGCCACATTCTACCGCAACGAACTGCGCGCCCTGTTCCGCCGGGGCTATGTCGACCTGCGCCAGATGGCTCGCGCCGAACGTATTTATCTGTCGCTGATGGCCCGCCTCAAGGCTTTGGCCGCCAGTGATGATCTGGAAACGGATGTGGATGACCAGCTTGAGAAAGTGGCGGATATCTACCACTGCAACTTCTCGCTGTTTCAATCCCTGCCCGATGTCTGGGCCATCGATCAGCTGCACCCGATCGTACCGCTGCAAGGTCTGAATGAAACGCCCGACCGCCGCGCCGTGCTGTCTGACATAACCTGCGACAGCGACGGCAAGATCGACCAGTTCATTCTGGCCGACGGGGTCTCACCCAGCCTGCCAGTGCATTCGCTGCCGGATGAGGGTGAGTACTTCATGGGCGTCTTCTTTGTCGGCGCCTATCAGGAAACGCTGGGCGACCTGCACAATCTTTTTGGCGACACCAACGTCGTTACCATCGACCTGCGCGCCGATGGCGGGTTCGACCTGCTGCATGAGCAAGAGGGCGACACGATCAGCCAGGTCCTGTCTTACGTGGAATTCGATCCACAGGATTGCGTCGCCGCCTTCCGCAAAATGGTGGACGAGGCGATCTCGACCGGTACTCTGCAAGCCAAGGACCGCAAAACCCTGATGAGCGCCTATCGCGACTCGATCAACGGCTACACCTATTACGAATAAGAAGGAGACAGACCATGGGCAAAACACTGGTTGTCGGCGCAGGCGGCGTATCCCACGCGGCTGTACACAAGATGGCGATGAACTCGGATGTCTTCACCGAGATCACACTGGCCAGCCGCACGAAATCAAAATGCGATGCCATCGCCAAGGCCGTGAAGGAGCGTGTCGGCGTGGATATCGCGACCGCAGAACTGGATGCCTACAAGGTCGAAGACACAGTTAAGCAGATCAAAGAAACCGGCGCGGAAATCCTCGTAAACCTGGCCCTGCCCTATCAGGATCTGGTCCTGATGGATGCCTGCCTTGAGGCCGGTATCCACTACCTCGACACCGCAAACTACGAGCCCGAAGATGAGGCCAAGTTCGAATACCACTGGCAATGGGCCTATCAAGAGCGGTTCAAAGCGGCAGGCCTGACCGCAATTCTCGGCTCTGGCTTTGATCCGGGCGTGACATCCGTCTTCGCCAAATGGCTCAAAAAACACAAGCTGGACACCATCCGGCAGATCGATGTGCTGGACGCAAATGGCGGCAGTAACGATCAGGAATTCGCCACCAACTTCAACCCGGAAATCAACCTGCGTGAAGTGCTGGCCGAGGTCCGCCACTGGGAAGACGGGGCGTGGCAGCATAGCCCGGCGATGACCCACAAGGTTGAGTTCGATTTTCCTGCCATCGGCCCCAAGAGCATGTACCTGATGTATCACGAGGAACTGGAGTCGCTCAGCACCCACTTCCCCGAGATCGAACGCGCCCGCTTTTGGATGACCTTCGGCGACGCTTATATCACCCACGCCAAAGTGCTGGAAAACGTCGGTATGACCCGCATCGACCCGGTGATGCATGACGGCAAGGAAATCATCCCGATCCAGTTCCTGAAAACCCTGCTGCCCGACCCCGGCGATCTGGGCGCGGAAACCAAAGGCAAAGCCTGCATCGGCGACATCGCCACGGGTCAGGCCAAGGACGGCTCAGGCGAGAAGACCTTCTACATCTACAACGTCTGCGACCACGAGGAATGCTACGCTGAGGTTGGTTCACAGGCCGTGAGCTACACCACCGGCGTCCCCGCCATGATCGGCGCAGCACAGGTGCTGAAAGGCAACTGGCGCGAGCCGGGCGTGTGGAACATGGAACAGCTGGATCCCGACGACTTCATGGACATGCTGAACACCCACGGTCTGCCATGGCAAGTCCACGAACTCGACGGTCCCGTAGAATTCTAGATCCAGAACTTCATCTGGCCATAAATATCCCGGGGGTTCCGGGGGCAGCGCCCCCGGCCTCTCCAAAATCGGAGACGCCGGACATGTCCGACATGATGACGACCCAAGCCGGTGACGCCGGCGCCTTCCGCAACTTCGACCTCAGCCGCGTCCCCACACCCTGCTTTGTGGTCGATGAAAAAGCGGTCGAACGGAACCTGACCATCCTTTCCGAGATCGGCAACCGCTCCGGCGCGCATGTACTGAGCGCGCTCAAGGCGTTTTCAATGTTCTCACTTGCCCCACTTGTACGCCAACATCTCGGCGGCACCTGCGCGTCCGGCATCTATGAGGCGCGACTGGGCCGCGAGGAATATGGCGGCGAAGTTGCCACGTTCTGCGCCGGGTACAAGGATGCGGATATCGATGAAATCCTGTCGCTCTCCGACCACATCATCTCCAACTCGCCCGCTCAAAAAGACCGGTTCCTCGCCAGAGCCCAAGCGGCCAATGTGCAGATCGGCCTACGCATCAATCCAGAACATTCCGAAGGCGAGATTCCCAAATATGATCCCTGCGCACCCTGCTCACGCCTCGGAACACCCGTCAGCCAACTATCCGAAGACACTCTGATCGGCGTGGACGGGTTGCACATGCACACGCTCTGCGAACAAGGGTTCGAACCGCTGCAACGCACGTGGGCTTCCGTTGAACCAAGACTCAAACCCTTCCTTGGGCAACTCAAATGGCTGAATTTCGGCGGCGGTCACCATATCACCCGCGATGACTACGACCGTGACGGGCTGGTGGAATTCATTAAATCCATCCGCGCGAAATACGATGTCGACGTTTATCTCGAACCCGGCGAGGCCGTCGCGTTGGACGCGGGCATTCTGGTCGGGGAAATCCTCGACCTGCCCACCAATGGCATGACCCTCGCCATCACCGATATCTCGGCCACCTGCCACATGCCCGACGTAATCGAGGCCCCCTATCGCCCCGCCCTGATGGACGAGGCCGAGGCGGGCCATACCTACCGTCTGGGCGGACCATCATGCCTCGCGGGCGATGTGATCGGCGACTACACATGGGATCAGCCGCTGGAGATCGGGCAACGCTTTGCCTTCCTCGATCAGGCGCATTATTCCATGGTCAAAACCAACACGTTCAACGGTGTTCCTTTGCCGACCATTGCCCTGTGGAACAGCGAAACGGACGAGCTGAAGATCATCAAACGATTCGGCTATGACGACTTTAAGGACCGCCTCTCATGAGCATTTTCCTCGACAGTGAATTGACTGAGGCCGAACGCAGCGAGGACGCCCGGTTCCGTGTGATCCCAGTGCCGCTGGAACGTACCGTTTCCTACGGATCAGGTACAGCGAAGGGCCCTGACGCGATCATCAAGGCCAGCAATGAGCTGGAACGCATCACTGGCCATGCAGAACCCTGCGTCGAAGGTATTTTTACCGAAACGCCGCTGGATTGTGACGGCCCCTTACCAGAGGTTATGGAACGCCTCGCCCAACGGACCGAGGCCGCCATTCGCGCGGGCAAGGTGCCTGTGACACTGGGCGGAGAACATTCCCTCAGCTACGGCGCGGTGATGGGTGTGGCGCGGGCGCTGAACCAACCCGTCGGGATCGTCCAGATCGACGCACATGCCGACTTGCGCAATGCCTATCAGGGCGAGAAACACTCCCACGCCTCGGTGATGCATCTGCTGGCCGAAGAAGGCGTCCGACTGGCCCAGTTCGGTGTCCGCGCCTTCTCGACCGAAGAGACGCAAAGCCGCCTAACGAACAAAATCTTCCACGTGGATGCCGAAGAGTTGGTGACCGGCAACATCCACGCCGTCGACTTGCCCGAGGACTTCCCTAAGCTGATCTATGTCAGCTTTGATGTCGACGGCCTGGACCCTTCACAAATGCCCTCGACCGGCACGCCTGTCCCGGGCGGCTTGGGGTATTACCAGGCACTGTACCTTGTTGAACACGCGCTCAAAGGCCGTAAGTGCGTTGGCTTTGACGTGGTCGAACTGGCACCTGATGGCAACGCTGCATGGGATTTCACCGCCGCACAGATCGTCTATCGACTTATGGCATCCTGCTAGATTTCGAGCGCCCCGCCAAGCTTGGACCCGCTTGGTAAACGTGCTCATGCCGGAGAGGCCAAAGCCCCCTCTGGTCTGGCGCGTTTTTTCAACACCGGTCGACCCGCGACAAGCAGAAATAAGACCGAAATGAGTATCCCGATCACCGCTGGCAGATAAAGCAATCCCCAAAGCCGTGGATCTTCGATCACAACCGGTGACACGAACCCTCTAACTCCTTCCAACAGCACCAGTATCGTGAAGGCCCCCAGGATCTGTGGCCATAGCCCAAAACGAGAGAAGCTGCCAAGCATGAGCGTTGCATACCCCGCCAGCGACACCGCAATACAGATCGCTACCCACGAGAAGCGCTGATGCAATTCTTCGATCAGGTGCCCACGGCTGTGCAATTCCGTTTCCTCGATAGTCTTCATGGAATAGAGCAATTCGACCGTTGAAATCGCCTCGAGGCTGCGCCGGGTCATGCCGCCTGTATTGGCCAGTTCCGAGATGTCGTAGGATGCGTCTTGAAACAAGGTCGAGGACAGCGTCCGCCCTTCGGCATTCAGCCGCAAAGCCACGCCATCGACCATCACCAGATGAATACCGGTGCTGTTGTTCACCAGATAGGCCGTGGCGCTGGAATAGCTGACTGCATTCTCTGGATCACGCCGGTCGGACACAAACACCTCTTGCAGTGTTCCATCCAGATCAATGCCCCCGATATAGACTGTTACATTTTCGGCCGGGTGCATAAATTCGCCTTCGTTCAACAGCTGCGCCGTCACATCCCCGGCAACCTCGGCTTGTCTGATCTCAAGCTGCTCGACCGAGGCCGGGCGCAGGAAGACACTGATGATCGCCATCATCAGACCCGTGATAAGGCCAAACAGAACCACAGCGCGCGCCAACCTCCAGGGGCTGGACCCGGTCGCCAGCATCACTGTCAACTCGCTTTCCCGGCTCAATCGGTTGGTGACGTAAACCGCCGCCGCAAACACAGCCATGGGCATCACCGTGCGGATCAGGGTTGGCAGTGTCAGGGCAGTGAACTCCAGAAACACCATCGCCGATTGCCCGCCGCTGATGACCCGATCAAATAGGCTGACGGATCGGGTGATCCAGAATACCCCGACAAGGACCAAAGTGAAAAAGCCAAACAGAATCAGCAACTGCCGCAGGAAATATCCATCAAAGCGCGACATGGGTCCTCGTGTGTCTGTGTCTACCGGGCCTGACCATAGGCCATTCGATTGGCAGAGGGAACCTGTCGCCCTTCCTTATGCTTCGCCCATTCCAATCCTTGCGAGATTGCGTTTTGTGAACTCTCAAGTTCGTGCGACACTCAGCAGATTATGAATAAAGGAGTTTAACAAATGGCCTTATTTTTCTCACGGCGCACCTACAACGCCCAGAAAAAGAAATTCACCTTAAAGCCCGCAGCAAAAACGCGCTACGTCCATATCACTCAGAAGACCGCCGACGGGCGCATCCGCAAAGGCGGTATCATCAAAAAGGCGAAATGGCTGGAGCTCGTGCGGCAGCAAGGCGGAGACTCTGCCGTTTTGATCTATGTTCACGGCTTCAATACCAGCCAGAAGGATATGCTGGATCGGTTGGACAAGATTGAGAAGGGTGTCCGGGCCAATGGATTTAAGGGCACGGTTGTCGCCTTTGACTGGCCCAGCGACGGGTCGCTGCATACCTATGACAGCGACCGCGCAGATGCCAAAGCTGTGGCCCCGCATTTGGTTGGGGATGGCATGTTGCCACTTCTCGGCATGTCGCCAAAGCCCAAAGTGCACATTCTGGCCCACTCCATGGGGGCTTTGGTGGTCTTGCGCGCCTTCTCTGACTTCGGTGATTCCGCAGGACCCGGCAATAAAATCTGGTCGGCGGATCAGGTCACCTTCGCCTCGGGTGATGTGGATGCGGAATGGCTGGAAAAAGGCGCCTGGGGCGATCTGGTCCTGAAAAAGCGCAGCAAGCGGTTTACCAACTATTACAGTGGCAAGGACAAGGTTCTGGCGCTGTCCGGCGGCCTTGTGAACGGTGGCAGGGAACGTGTCGGCCGCGTTGGAATGCCCAAGCTAACCTCAAAAGGGCATTGGGACATCTATTGCGAGGAACAATACAAGCGCGACGTCCCAAAAGGGCAGCGCAAGATGGCCAAATCCCATCGCTGGTGGTTCGATAGCAAGGGGTTCTACAAAGATCTGGCTCTAACGATCGACGGGCGGGATGCCAAAACTATGCCGACCCGGCACAAGACAAATATCGGAGACCAGTTGTTATTGGCCTGAATCAGCGTCGCTACATTTTGTTGAATTGGCAGGGGCAGCAGGGTTCGAACCCGCGACCTACGGTTTTGGAGACCGTCGCTCTACCAACTGAGCTATACCCCTGTGGTGCGCCACCAGATATGCTAGCCGCGCGACGGACTCAAGAGGCTTTTTTGCAATCCTCGTTAGTTCTTCACCAGACAAACAAGTTGCGCGGCGCGCGCAGTGCGGTAAGACAAGGGTCGGGCAACAAAGGGAACCCAGTTTGAGCCTCCGCACGAAAATCGCCGACAGCGAAGCTTTGTTGAATTGGGCTGCACGGCGGATCGCCAGTTATATCCGGTTGGTCAACCGCAACACGCGTTGGCAGCGCATCGGATATGACGCGCTGGATCAACTGGCCGAACAGGGTGAGCCGGTCATCGTCGTACTTTGGCACCAAAGACTGGCCCAATCGCCCTATTTTTTCCCACTGGACAAGGGAGAAATCTGTTCGATCACATCCTCGGCACGCGCGGGCAGCATGGTGGGCAGAGTGCAGAAACTGTTTGGCATGGACACGATCGCCATGACCAGCAAGAACGCGAACAATATCGCGGTGTCGCGCGAAGTGATCGGCAAGATCAAACGGGGCATTTCCATTGGGATCGCAGCCGATGGCCCCCGGGGCCCGGAACGGGTGTTGTCGACCGTGCCTCTGGTCTGGGCGCGCACTTCGGGCAAGCGGGTTTTTGGCATTACCTTCTCTGCCAAACACGGGCGAGAGGCCGGCACCTGGGACCGCCTGCTGATGCCTCGCCCTTGGCGCAATGAGGGCGTGTTTCTGTGCCGCGAGTGGACCAAAACGGTACCGCGCAAGGCCAGTGAAGAAGAAATCGAGGCACTGCGGCTGAGCCTTGAGCAACATATGAACGATATCACGGCCGAGGCCGACCGGATGGTCGGGCGCACGCCATGGTCGCCCGAGGCCTAGCCGCCCCTTAAGCGTTGCATCAGGTAGATTTCACTGCCTTCAGGGATGGGTTCGGTTAGCCCCGTGGCAATGACGCGCCCGTCGACAGCAATAGAAACGCCTGCATCAATCGGCGCCTGCAACTGAGGGTGAGCGGCGACCAAAGCTTGCAGAAGCTCTCCGGTGGTCTTGGCGTCGACCTCAACCACCTGTTGGCCCCCAGTCAGTGACCGGAGGCCGGACCAAAGGTGGACCTCAACCATTATCCTTAAGCGCCGCCAGAATGCGCGGCGGAGACATTGGCAATTGCTTCATCCGAACACCAGCCGCGTTTGACACCGCGTTGGCGATGGCGGCCAGGGGCGGAACGATGCCGGTTTCGCCCACACCACGCACGCCAAACGGGTGGCCGGGGTTGGGCACTTCGACAATCACCGTGTCGATCATCGGCAGGTCACTTGCGACGGGGATGCGATAGTCGAGGAAGATCGAGTTCTGTAGCCGCCCGTCTTCGCCGTAGATATATTCCTCGTTCAGCGCCCAGCCGATACCTTGCGCGGCACCGCCTTGGAACTGGCCTTCGACATATGTCGGGTGGATCGCCTTGCCGGCGTCCTGAATGACTGTGTAGCGGGTCACGCTGGTCTTGCCGGTTTCCGGGTCGACCTCGGCATCGACGATATGGGTACCGAAGGACACACCCGCACCTTCTGGAGTTGCCTCGAAATGGCCCGAGATCGGGCCACCGGTGCGCCCCATATCCGCCGTGATGTCGGACAGGGCCAGCGGTTCGAAATCACCGGCATTGGGGCCTGAGGGCACGGCGCAACCGTCTTCCCATTTCACCGCCTCAACCGGGATACCCCACTTGGCTGCCGCGCGTTCGCAGAGCTTTTCAACCGCGTGCTTGGCCGCCTTGATCGTCGCCAGACCCGACGCGTAGGTCACACGCGAGCCGTGGCTGACGTCGTTGTAGCCAAGTGTTGCGGTATCCGCGATGGTTACACGGATGTTCTCGTAGGGAATACCCAAAACCTCGGCCGCCATCAGCGCCATCGACGCGCGCGAGCCACCGATATCAGGCGTTCCAACCATCAGCTGGGCCGAGCCATCCTCGGACAGTGCGAGCGACACCGAAGTTTCACCGCCATGGTTGAACCAGAACCCGCAAGAAATCCCGCGCCCCTGCCCCGGCTTCAGCGGTGCCGAATAGTGCGGGTGCGCCTTGGCGGCCTCCAGCGTTTCGACCAGACCAATGCGTTCGTAGGTCGGGCCATAGCTGGCCTTGGTCCCCTCGTGGGCTGCGTTCTTTAGGCGCACATCGACGGGGTCGAGACCAAGCTTTTTACACAGCTCATCAATCACCGACTCGACGGCAAAGGCCCCCATTGGGGCGCCCGGCGCGCGATAGGCCGCCTGTTTCGGGCGGTTGGCCATCACGTCATACCCGATCTGCTTGACGTTGGTCAGGTTATAAGGCGCAAAGGCGCACATGGCGGTCATGTCACCCGGCGCACCCGGGAAAGCGCCACCTTGTAGGCGGAACACACCCTGCGCTGCCGAAATCGTACCGTCCTTCTTCATCCCAATCTTGATATCCATCGACGCCGAGGCCGTCGGCCCCGTAGCGCGGAACACCTCTGACCGGGTCATCACGATCTTGACCGGACGGTTGGCTTTGCGGCTCAGTGCGAGCGAGACAGGTTCAATGAAGACGGTGGTCTTGCCACCAAAGCCGCCGCCGATTTCCGAGGCCGTCACCCGCAGTTGCGAGGTTTCGATCCCCAACAGTGCGGCACAGGTTTTCTGCGCGATCCAGTGACCTTGGGTGGTGCACCACAACTCACCTTTGCCATCATTGCCCAGCATGCCCAGACAGGCGTGCGGTTCAATGTAGCCCTGATGGGTCGCCTCGGTACCAAAGCTGTCTTCGATCACCAGATCAGCCTCGGCAAAGCCTACCTCGACATCACCATGGCCGCTTTCGTGGTAGCGCACTACGTTGGGGTGCATCCCGTCGGGTACGGAGTAATCCGCCGCTCCTTCCCGGATGACCGGCGCGTCGGGTGCCATCGCCTTGTCCACATCGGTGACATGGGGCAGGACCTCGTATTCAACCTCGATCAGTTTCAACGCATCACGCGCCGCGAGGGCAGAGGTCGCCGCCACAGCTGCCACTGCGTGACCATCATAGAGCGCCTTTTCGCCCGCCATGACGTTTTCCAAAACGTTCCAGAATTCGCCTTCCAGACCGGGCTTGAACGGGACATCGGCGAAATCGGCGCGGGTGATGACGGCTTTGACGTCCTTATGCGCCTCGGCCTTGGACGCATCGATCTTGATGATCCGCGCATGGGCATGGGGAGAACGCAGGATCGCGCCGTGTAGCATGCCGGGCGCGGTGATATCCGCACCAAACTTGGCGCGGCCTGTCACCTTATCCAGACCGTCCGGGCGATTTGGTCGCGTCCCAACAAAAGTGAATTCAGATTTGCGATCGTCCAGAGCCATTATGACGCCTCCCGCATCTCAGCCGCCGTGTCCATCACAGCGCGAATGATTTTGTCATAGCCGGTACAGCGGCACAGATTGCCCGCCAACCAATATCGGGTTTCTTCTTCGGTCGGGTTGGGGTTCTTTTCCAGCAGCGACTTGGCCGCGACCAGAATGCCCGGAGTGCAGATGCCGCATTGCAGGGCGGCATATTCAATCATCTTTTTCTGCAACGGGTGCAGAACATCCCCGTCCGCGATGCCTTCGACCGTCTCGATCTGCTTGCCCTCTGCTTCGACACCCAGCATCAGGCAAGAACACACCAGACGACCATCGACCGTGACGGAACAGGCGCCACAATCGCCGGTGCCGCAGCCTTCTTTCGCGCCGGTCAGGTTCAGCTTGTCGCGCAGACAATCCAGCAGAGTTTCACGCGGGTCGCACAGATAATCGACCGCGTCCCCATTGACGGTGGTTGATACGTGGAGCTTGCTCATACGTTTTCTCCCCTTGCGCGGGCATAGGCGATTTTTGCGGCACGTTTGGTCAAAACACCGGCCACTTCGGTACGGAACGCAATGGTACCGCGCTTGTCGTCAATCGGGTTGCAGGCGGCACAGGCCGCCGCGCCCAGCGCATCCAACGCCGCATCATCCAGCGTGCTGCCAATGATCGCGTTCGCACAGTCTTCTACCAGCAAAACGGTTGGGGCGACGGCCCCCAGTGATACGCGGGCGTCGGAGACCGTGTCCCCATCCAGATGCAGGCTCACCCCCACGCCGACAACCGCGATATCCATCTCGGTTCGAGGAATAAACCGCAGATAGGCGTCGCCCGCATTCTCGCCCCGCGCCGGGATGTTGACCGCAGAAATCACCTCCCCCTTCGCCAGCGAGGTCTTACCCGGGCCGGTCGGGATTTCTTCGACCGCCACTTCGCGCGAACCATCCGGTCCGGTGACCGAAACGGTCACGCCAGCGGCAACCATGGCAGGCACAGAATCAGCCGCCGGAGAGCCGTTGCAGAGGTTCCCAGTCAGCGTTGCGCGCCCCTGCACCTGAGTCGATCCGATCAAGTCCATCGCCTCGACCACACCGGGCCAATCACGTCCAAGCTCGGGATGCTCGCTCATCTCGGCACCGGTGGTGGCGACGCCAAGGGTCCAACTGCCATCGGCGTTGCGGGTGATGTCGTGTACACCGTTGATTTTCTTGATATCGATCAGCGTGTCGGGTGTCACCAGTTCCGAGCGCAGCTGCACCAAGACATCGGTGCCGCCAGCCAGAAACCGTGTGATGCCCGTTGCTTTTGCGGCCAGAGCCGAAGCTTCGGCAAAGCTGGCAGGGCTGTGATAATCCATGATTTTACCTCGCGCCTGTGGGTCAGGATTCACTGGGGTTCGGATGGACGTTAGTTCAGCCATCCTCCGGCGTCCATGGCCCGCACGACCTATTTTGATGTCAAACCATGTCGCTTTCAGACCGTAGTCAAAAGTCGATCTCAATCACGCCGTCCGGATCTGCCGCGCGGCTTTGGCACAGGATCATCGCGTTTTCGCGTTGTTTCGCTGACAGAACGAAATCACGGTGGTCAACTTTACCCGTCAGAACGCCGCATTTGCAAACCCCGCAAATCCCGTCCGAACACTTCACATCCACGTGAAAGCCGGCCTCGTTCAGGACCTGAGCCGCATCCTTGTCTGCGGGGACAGACAAAACCTGACCCGAACGCGCAAGCTTGAGGCGGAAGGGGTGATTTTCATATTCGGGCGTTTCCGGAGCTGAGAAATACTCCAGATGCCGCGCATTATCAGGGAAACCTTGTCGAACGGCCGCTTGCATCACCCCGTCCATGTAGCGATCCGGCCCACAGCTATAGACGTGCCATCCCTCGTGATAGCCCGAAAGGATAGCATCCAGATCGGCACGGGTTCCTTCGTCCGAGAAATGATTGTAAACGCGATCTGCCCAAGGGGCTGTGGCCAGGTCTTCAAGGTACCCGGCGCTGTCGCGTGCGCTGGCAGAGTAGTGCAACTCGAATTCTCGGCCCAGCGTATATAGGCGGTGGGCAAAGGCAATCATCGGCGTGATCCCGATGCCGCCACCCATCAGGAAGGTCTTGGTCGCCGTCTCGTCCAGTTCGAAATGGTTGATCGGTTTTGAGATGAAAACCTTGCGCCCTTCGTTGAAGATCCGGTGCAACAGAGCGGACCCGCCGCGCCCCTCATCCTCGCGCAGCACGCCGATCTGATAGGTTGCCCGATCCGATGGATTGCCCGACATCGAGTATTGCCTCAGGAATTCGGGCGCGACCAGCACGTCCAGATGTGCGCCCGCTGTCCATCCCGGCAGGGGCGCACCGTCCAGCGATGCGAACTCGTATTTGGTAACATCCGCTGTCATCTTGTCGACCTTGGTCACCGCAACCCGCATCACAGGTGCGTCGCCAGCGATCTGATAGCGATGTACAACAGATCGATCCCCCTCAGCCTTGCGGGATTTGTATTCGTCTGCCGAAACCATCGCCTGATACGCGGCGATCCCGGCCTCTCGGTCCATGGCAAAGGGATAAGGCCACGGGTGTGGGGCCAGATTGGCGGGGTACACCGCCAAAGTCTGATCCTCGTACTTTAGGTCAAGGTCCCGTTGCAAATCACGGCGGTTAAGTGGATGGGTTGAGGGTCGATAAGACCCATCGCCCTGCAACTCGATGTCCCACCACCATTTCTTGGTGTCATTCAGCCCGCCATTTCCAACTGCGTCATCCAGTCTGGCCAATGCGGGGGCCGCTTGCGGAATGTTCATCGCAGCCCAGCGAAAGGGGCGTTCCTTGAAGATGCCTTCAAGGTTCCAGGGGCAGGTTTTCATACAGCGCCCACACATTGACCCGCCGGGTGTGGTGATCCGGTAAGTTGCACATTTCTGGCTGTCGGACTTCCAGATTTCATAGCCGTTGAACATCAATTTAGGTCCGGCGGTGATTGCACCCGAGGGGCATTCACGCGCGCATTTGTTGCAGGATTCGCAAAAGGTCTGCAGGCCAAAATCGATGGGCTTGTCGTGATCGACCGGCATATCGGTCGTCACCACCCCTGATTTCAGACGCGGACCCAAGTAGGGGTTCAAGATGACCTCCCCGATGCGGCTGACCTCACCCAATCCGGACAGCAACAACAACGGTGGTTGCAGCACCTCGCCATCCATCACCGTATGCGCCTTGGCCTTGTAGCCCAGGTTCCTGATCTGCTGCGCGATCACCCCACCCAGCAGCGAAAACCGCAGATAGGCCCGCATAGATTGCGCGACGCTGATCCAGTCATCGCCGCTTGCGCCTTCCATCGTTTCATAGCCTTGATCGATGATCATGCTAACGGCCTGATCATGGGGCGGGTCAATTTCTTCGCCTGTCGCGTCGTGGGAATACCAACTCCAGCACGGGCAGCGGCTCAGGCCAACCGCATCAACGCCCAGAAAGTAGCTAGCCGCCTTGATGTTGGCCGCGTTGCGCGCGGCGTCCGAGGGTTTGGGCACATCTGCACTGTCGCCATCCTGCAAAAGAACAAATGCACCAAGGGCCCGGCGTTGGGCAAAACTCGGGGCGGATTTGCGCACGTAGTATCCACCCTTTGCGGCATCTTGCAGATGTTTGCCCATATCCCCGAACTGGGCGCGAGCGAACATGTCCGCGCGTTTAGGAACGCGGGCGACATTTTCTTCGTCGATATAGGTGGTTGGCGTTTCGACCCGTTTCAGCGTCTCAAACGGATGAGCGCCGTCCACATAGCGCCGTTTGGCATATGGGTCGCGGTTCATTGCATTCTTGGCAAACCCAGCCCCCAGCCACCAGGCGGGACCCTGCGTGCGAAACCAGGGTTGTTCTGCCATTGGGACCAAGGGCAGATCATGGGCAATCTCCATCTCGGTCGTGACCGCAGCCAGACCAAAACGCCGCCCCAGCCAAGGGGCCAACAACACAGAGTTTTCAACCGTCGCCAATCCTGCGGCCACCGCCAGCTTGCCCAAATCAACCTCAGACGACATGGCCGAATGCGCTCGTGCATCAAAGCCAAGCAATCGGATGTAGTTCGCAATAACCGTCGCGTTTTCAGTCGCCAGAAGGCAAGCACGGTGGTCCTGCGCATCCATGATCCAATCCGCGCCGGGTTCATCTGGATCAGGATCGCGGTTGTACTCGTACAGAAAGACGATGGCGTGGCGATGGTTATCAATCGGACCGGGCGTCGCTTCGACGCTGTCTTTCAGGTCCGCCATGATCACATCAATGCCCGAGGCAAGCGTCTTTGTCTGACGACTGCGCAGAGCTTGCGCCAAACGGTCGATATCCGGGTTACGGCGGGGCTGCTCCAAGAAGGCATCGCGCGGCAAAGGCCCGCAACCCATCATTGACGCGTCGTTAAAATATCCAAACGCTTTCAGATGGTTCGCGCGGGTCTCAGGATCAGCCGGAATATCCGAGACGGTCGGGTTCACCAGACCATCGCGGATCGTATCCAGCATCGCTTGAAATTCACCCATCGCATTGACAATGCTTTCGGGCTGTCTATTCCGGTGAAAGCTTAGCTGCGGCATTTCAGGCAGTATTGATAGGTCGGGAATGGTGCTTTGGCGCGCCAGACGTTCCAGCGGATATGGACCCATATGCACTGGTCGGTTCTTGTCCGAGAAAAAACGAATGCCCATGAAGCCTCCCCGCCTGAATTCTGTCTAGCGCCCGGTGGACAGCAAATCCATTCATGCCTAATCATAAATCATATGAAGAAAATCGATTTTTCTGACCTTGATGGTAAGGTTCTCCGCGCGTTTCTGACGATCCTCGAGGAGAGTTCCGTCTCGAAAGCTGCCGACCGATTGGGCGTAACCCAATCCGCGATCAGCCACACATTGGGCAAGCTACGCCAAGTGCTTGGGGACCCGCTCTTAGTGCGATCGGGACAGGGGCTGACGCCGACAGAACGCGCTTTGTCACTGAAAGAACCGGTACAGGCCGTCCTCGACGGCATGCGTGCGCTGACCGATGAACGCCCATTTGATCCTCAGTCAGAAGAGATCGAGATTTCCATCGCAACCAATGATCTGCCGCGCGAGTTGATCTTTCCCGACCTCCTGCGCGAAACCCGCGCCGAGGGGGTTCAGCTGAGGATCGACTTCATCGCGTCAGGCGTGCCAGACCCAGACGTGCTGCGCAGTGACAGGTGCCAATTGATGCTGACTCCGCTGCCCCCGGACGGGCCGGATATTCTGCAGAAACGCCTGATGCAAAGCCCTTTGATGGTATTTTTTGATGGAACCCAGCGCGATGCGCCCAACAGTTGGGAAGGCTACTGCGAAAGCGACCATATCGAAGTGCGCTTCCCCGATGGCCGCAGCGCGCGCGCCGTGATGCGTGGGGTCGACCAGAACCAAATCCGACCACCCGTCGTGACCCTGCCCCATTTCAACGCCATTCCCTCATTCGTGAAGGGCAGCCCCCTCATATCGACCGATACGGCGTTGATGAAACAAGGCCCACTATCCGAGCTGGACTGCGCGCCATTACCCTTTGAGTGCGAGCCTGTGTCGATCTACATGGTTTGGCATCAACGGATGGCCAACGACCCTGCCCATCGTTGGCTGCGCAAACGGATCGAAGAGATTGTCGCTCGGCTGCGAAGCTGATCGTCAAGCACCCCGTCAGAACCGCGCTTTGATCAGATGTGTCAGTGCAGCACCCGTTTCAAAATAGACCCGACGCAGGCGAGGCCATCGCTCGTGGTGTTCGGGCACCACTGGAACAGGCAGGCAGGATGGATCACCCGTCAGAAGACTTTGCGCCATCAGACGTCCAAACACCGTACCGGGTCCGATACCCCGACCAGAAAACCCATGCGCCGACAAGGCATTGGGGCCAATTTGCGTGATCTTCGGGATATGATCAGACGTCATGGCAATGCGACCGTGCCACCCTTCGACAAGGGGCTGATCTGAGAGTTGCGGATATATCCGATCCAGTTTTCGTCTTACCCAAGCTGAGTGTATTCCGCACCCGGCATGACCCAAATCACCCATGCCACCGATGATCATCCGCCCGTCGCCATCCAGACGGAACGATGTCATGATCAGACCCGTATCCCAGCACCCCTCACCAGCTGGTAAAATGCTGGCGCGCAGATTGTGTGACAGGGGGGTGGTCGCATATTGGAAGTAGTAGACAGGGACATAGTCAGGTGCAGTTTCTTCAGGGCCCTGATGATACGCATTGGTGGCCTGAATGACAGCCCGCGCCCGCACATTCCCTTGAGGTGTCTCAAGTAACCATTCCTTGCCTTCGCGGCGCAGACTTCGGACCGGACTTTCCGTATAGATGTGCGCTCCTGACTCTGCGGCCACCCGCGCCAGGCCCATGACGTATGCCATCGGCTGGATGGTTCCCGCTCGCGGATCGTATAGCGCTCCTTGGAACGCTGTGCTGCCGGTTCTTTGTGATGCATCCTGCGCTGTTAGCAACTCAACTGGCGCACCGCTGGCAACCAACTGCGCATGTCGTTTCTGCAGATCGCGGCGCCCTACCCCGGAATGTGCACAGTGAAGCGTGCCCTGCCGTACCGGTTCACAATCGATCCCATTTTGATCGATCAGATCGAAGACATCCGCAGGTGCCTGCGCCAACAGATCGATCAGTCGGTCACCGGTTTCCTGCCCAAGATGATTGCGGATATCGTCAGGCGGTAGCCAAAGGCCTGCATTGACCAGCCCCACATTGCGCCCAGAGCCGCCATGCCCGATGCTCTTTGCTTCGAGCAGACAAACAGATGCACCTTGCTGCGCCGCATATAAGGCCGCCGAACAGCCCGTATAGCCACCTCCTACGATCGCAAGGTCTACACTTATGTTAGACGACAACGGTGCCGCCGTGACAGTTTCACGGCAGGTGGTTCGCCAAAGAGGTTCATCGGGATTGGTCATGGCGCGCTTTCAATCATTCTGCGCAGCCTTAGCGCGTCCATGCGACCGTTACCAATCAAAGATCAAACCTGATCGAAAATCTGCGCGGCCTTCGGCCTTGCGTCCTGCGGACGGCAGGGGCCGGGCCGGCGCGGGCATTGCCCACACCGGCCCGGCCCAACCATAACAGTCGTTTCGCTAGAAACAGCGAAGATGGGTGGAAGCCTTCCCTACACATCCAAAGACCGTGCAATGAGTTCCTTCATGACCTCATTGGTGCCGCCATAGATCATTTGCACACGCGCATCGGCATAGAGGCGCGCAATCGGATACTCCATCATGAAACCATAGCCGCCAAACAGCTGAAGGCATTCGTGCATGATCTCGTTCTGCACCTCCGAGCCCCAATATTTGACCATCGAAGCCGTGGCAGCGTCCAACTCACCAGCTTCCAGCTTGGCGATGCAGTCGTTTACGAAACTGCGCAGCACTTCGGCTTTGGTCTTACACTCTGCCAGCTTGAAGCGTGTGTTCTGGAAATCCATGACGCGCTGCCCAAAGGCTTTGCGCTCTTGCACATATTTCACTGTTTCAGCGATGGCGAAGTCGATCGCACCCAAGGCCATCAAACCAATCGTCAACCGCTCCCACGGCAACTGCTTCATCAGCTGATAGAACCCCTGACCTTCTTCCGCACCCAGCAGATTGGTCATTGGCACCTTGACGTCTTCAAAGAACAGCTCGGCGGTATCGTTGCCCTTCATACCGAGTTTCTTGAGGTTCCGACCGCGGCGGAACCCTTCGGCCCCTTCTGTCTCAACCGCGATCAGAGAAACACCCTTGGCACCCAGAGATTTATCCGTCTTCGCCGCGACGATCACCAGATCCGCCGACTGACCATTGGTGATAAAGATTTTTGAGCCATTGAGCTTGTAGGAATTGCCGTCCTTCTCTGCCAACGTCCGCACGGCCTGAACATCAGACCCGGTGCTGGGTTCTGTCATGGCAAGGGCCCCAACCATCTCTCCTGATGCCAGTTTAGGCAGCCACTTTTGTTTCTGGTCTTCGCTGCCATAGGCCGTGATGTAGTGCGTCACAATGGATTGGATGCCATAGCCCCAACCCGCATCACCCCTTGCGGTTTGTTCGTAGATGGTAACGGCATCAAACCCCATACCACCGCCAACGCCACCATATTCCTCGGGGATTGCACCAGCCATCAGGCCCGCTTGCCCTGCTTTGTGCCAGAACGCGCGATCTACCACGCCATTGTCGACCCAGGTTTCGATATTGGGAACAAGTTCATCGTCCATGAAACGGCCTGCCATATCGGCAAACATGCGGTGTTCGTCAGTGACCCAGGCGGCGGATGAGGAAAAAAGCGACATCTTAAGCTCTCCGATAAGTGGTTATCCCAAGGCTACAGGTCTGCGTGCGTCCCGCCAATCCATGTGACGCGGCGTTTCTGGCGGTTTCAACGTTGCGTTCTTGCAGAAACCAAGCGGGAACGCGTCGTGTTTACAAAGAAATACCACGCGCCTCTTGACCTTCCTGTCACTGGAACCCTCATCTAGGCATTAGCGTAGGATTGGGATGAGTCGGATGGCGGACGCTCAACAGATAAAGATAAAAATTACAGGAATGAACTGCGCCTCCTGCGTTGCGCGGGTCGAAGCCGCGTTATCCGGCAGCGAAGGTGTCGAAACCGCCACGGTCAATTTTGCGACACAGTCAGCGCAGGTGACCGGCAATACAGCTATGTCTGTATTGAGTGACGCATTGGAACAGGCCGGGTATCCTGCCGTCCTCGCAGACAGCGTTCTAAAGATTGACGGCATGAACTGCGCGTCATGCGTTTCCAAGATCGAACGGTCGCTGGCCAAAGCGTCGGGCGTTGTTCGCGCCGATGTCAATCTGGCCACCCAGACAGCGCTTGTAACCTATGCCGAGGGAAGTACCACGCCCGCCATTCTTGCAGGGATCGTTACCGATATAGGCTATCCCACACAGGCGAACTCGTCAGAGGCGAATAACAGTTCGAACACGACTGAGGCGACCGACCTGCGCCGTGCGACGCTTCTTGCGGCAGTCCTAGCCCTACCGGTGTTTATCCTTGAAATGGGTGGTCACTTGGTCCCCGCCTTTCATCATTTGGTTCACGGAACAATCGGGGTACAGACCAGCCAGCTAATTCAGTTTGCACTAACCTCTGCCCTGCTGATCGGACCGGGGCGCATATTCTATCAAAAGGGTATTCCAGCGCTGCTGCGCGGCGCGCCAGACATGAATGCCTTGGTCGCGTTGGGAACGGGTGCTGCCTATCTGTATTCGGTCACGGCCGTTTTTGCGCCTGGGCTGTTGCCTCAGGGGTCAGCCAATATCTATTTCGAGTCTGCCGCCGTGATCGTGGTGTTGATCCTTCTCGGTCGCTGGCTAGAGGCGCGAGCAAAAGGCAAGACCGGCGCTGCAATTCGCAGGCTGGTCGGGTTGCAGCCCAAAACCGCTCGTGTCGAGATTGAGGGCGAGACCCAAGACCTCCCAATTGCTGAGATAGCCGCCGGTGATATCCTGCACATCCGCCCGGGAGAGCGCATTCCGGTCGACGGGCAGATACTGGAAGGCAGCACCTATGTCGACGAGAGCATGATCACGGGCGAGCCCATCCCTGTGGGCAAAACTGCCGGTGATCCTGTTGTCGGCGGAACCGTCAACGGAACCGGAGCATTGAGAGTTGAGTCCACACATGTGGGGGCTGACACCGTATTGGCGCAGGTCATTCGAATGGTAGAACAGGCGCAGGGGGCCAAACTGCCAATTCAGGGTTTGGTCGACCAAATCACCTATCGGTTTGTTCCTGCAGTTATGGTCATTGCGTTACTGACGGTGACTACGTGGCTGTTATTCGGCCCGGCATCTTCCTTATCACACGCTCTGGTCGCGGGGGTTTCGGTTCTGATTATCGCCTGCCCCTGCGCCATGGGTCTGGCCACACCAACCTCGATCATGGTGGGAACGGGCCGCGCGGCTGAACTGGGCGCGCTGTTCCGCAAAGGCGACGCCTTGCAGCAATTGCAGCAGGCAAAGGTGATTGCTTTGGACAAAACCGGGACGCTGACCCTTGGACGTCCCGAACTGGACAGCGTGACCCCAGTCAATGGATTTGCCTCGTCTGATGTTCTGCGGATTGCCGCGGCTTTGGAGGCGCGGTCTGAACACCCTATTGCAACCGCAATCACTCGCGCTGGCCCCGCCAATTTACCCGAGGCCTCAGAGGTTCAGTCGCTCACCGGCCTTGGCCTGCAGGGGCGGGTCGAAGGTCAATCCGTTTCAATTGGCTCGCAATCACTCATGGATCAGCTTGGGATTTCGGTAGGTGACCTGCAGCCAGAGGCCGATACCCGTGCCGCCGAAGGCGCAACACCCTTGTACATGGCCATTAACGGGCAGTTGGCGGCAGCGATTTATGTCTCGGACCCGATCAAACCCGGCACGCCCGAGGCGCTGGCGCGCTTGCGCGAAACAGGTGTGACCCTGGCCATGGTCACGGGCGACAACGCGCGCACGGCTCAGGCACTGGCGGATCGTTTGGGCATCAATCACGTCACGGCGGAGGTTCTGCCCGACGGAAAAAGAGGCGCGATTGAAGAGTTGCGTGACAAGTTTGGCACGGTGGCTTTTGTCGGCGATGGTATCAACGATGCCCCCGCCCTCGCAGCCGCAGACATCGGCGTGGCGATTGGGACCGGTACGGATGTGGCAATCGAAACCGCTGATGTGGTCCTGATGTCTGGCGATCTGCGCGGAGTTGCGAACGCTGTCGAAATCAGCCGCCAGACATTGCGCAACATTCGCCAGAATCTGGGTTGGGCATTCGGGTATAACATTCTGCTGATCCCTGTCGCTGCGGGTGTCCTCTATCCCTTTGGGGGGCCTCTACTGTCACCGGCATTGGCCGCCGGGGCCATGGCCCTGTCGAGCGTCTTTGTCGTTTCCAATGCCCTGCGCCTTCGCCGGGTCAGGGCTGATTTACCCTATGTCAGGACCAGCACATCGAAAGAGGCAACCGCATGAATATTGGAGATGTCGCCACCCGCACAGGTCTGCCCGCGAAGACCATCCGTTATTACGAAGAGATCGATCTGATCAAACCGCTGCGCGACGACAATGGCTATCGTGTTTTTCGCGCGCAGGATTTGCATAAGCTGAATTTCCTCGGACGTGCCCGCGCGTTGGGTTTCACGATTGAGGATTGCCGGACCCTGCTTGCCTTGTATGAGGATGAGACCCGCGCGAGCGCAGACGTGAAACACGTCGCCCGAGATCATCTGGCGCAGATCGATGCGAAAATCGCGGATCTCAAAGCCATGCGGGATACGCTAGGCCATCTGATCGATGCCTGTGCTGGGGATGATCGGCCCGATTGTCCGATCTTGCAGGATCTTGGCGGCAAATCCTGACACGGGGTTGCCCTTTGTGCGCAGCTTTGCTTTGTCTCTGCCCAACTGGTCTTGCCTGCGGAACGTCGCCGGCCTCCAGGCCCGATATCAGAGAGGTTTTTCAAAATGGCAAAAGTCGCTTTTCTAGGCCTGGGTGTCATGGGATACCCCATGGCTGGGCATTTGCAGGCTGCCGGTCATGACGTAACCGTCTACAATCGCACCGCTACAAAGGCCCAAGCCTGGGTGGACCAACATGGTGGGTCAATGGCGACCACTCCGCAAGCTGCCGCGCAGGGGGCCGAGTTTGTCATGGCCTGTGTCGGCAATGATGATGACCTGCGTATGGTCTGCACAGGCGATGATGGGGCCTTTCACGGTATGGCCTCAGGCACAACGTTTGTCGATCACACCACGGTTTCTACTAAAGTGACCCGCGAGCTGTATGCGGCGGGTCAAGGCAAGGGCATCGCCTTTGTGGATGCCCCAATCTCGGGCGGTCAGGCCGGCGCCGAGAATGGCGTTCTGTCCATCATGTGTGGCGGGGATCAGACCGCTTACGAAGCTGCCGAACCCATCATGCAGGTCTATTCGAAAATCTGCCGTCGGATCGGTGACAGTGGCGCAGGACAGATGACCAAGATGTGCAATCAAATCGCCATCGCCGGTCTGGTTCAGGGCCTCAGCGAAGCGCTGCATTTTGCCGAAAAGGCCGGGCTGGACGGCCGTTCGGTGGTCGAGGTGATCAGCCAGGGCGCGGCGGGCAGCTGGCAGATGGCCAACCGGTATGAAACCATGCTTGACGATCATTTTGATCACGGATTCGCCGTGGATTGGATGCGTAAAGATCTGGGAATCTGCCTGGATACCGCCAACGAAACCGGGGCGTCGTTGCCTGTAACGGCTTTGGTTGATCAATTCTACAAGGATGTGCAAAAGCTGGGCGGTGGACGGTGGGATACGTCTTCTCTGTTCAAACGTTTACGCGCCTTGGATTGACGCGGAGGGGGGGGCTGTCTACCCCCCGGCCGCGCCTGTTGGCGCGTCTCCCCCCGAAGATATTTTTTGGCCAGATGAAGGATGGATCCTTCGGTCAGAAGGATAAGATATGAGCGACATAGGTGCTTTCTGGACTTCGGCCTTGCGCGTGCAATGGGGGCTTGAGGCGCGTTTGACGCGCTTGGATGGCGAGTATGATCTGAACTTTCTGGTCGAGGCCAAGAACGGGCAGGATTATGTGCTCAAGATCATGCGTGCAGGATGTGAAACCGGCCTTGTGGAACTGCAAATCAAGGCATTGGCGCATATTGCCGCCGCCGCGCCAGGGCTGCCCTTTCCAAAGGTATTTGCCGATCTGAATGGGGACCTTTTGCCCGAAATTCAGGACGAAGCAGGCACCCCCCGGCTTGTTTGGTTGCTGGAGCGCTTGCCCGGTCAATGCTACGCCAAGACCGCGCCCAAGAGCGAGGAGCTGATCCTAAAACTGGGGCGTGTTCTGGGCGCGACAGATCGTGCGTTGGAGGGGTTCACACATGAAGCCTTGGAGCGACCGGATTTCAAATGGGACCTCATGCAAGCGGGTTGGATTGAAGCGCATCTGGATGCTATTTCAGACCCGGATCGGCGTGGGTTGCTCGCCGAGATAACACAGCGGTTCAAGGCGCTTTCTGATCAGCTTGTCCGCTTGCCAAAGCAGGCCATTCACAATGACGCAAATGACTACAATATTCTGATCGATGGCGATTTTGGGCAACGTCATACGGTTTCGGGCCTGATCGATCTGGGCGATATGTGTGCGGCCCCTCGGGTTTGCGATCTGGCGATTGCGGGTGCCTATGTCGTTCTGGACCACCCCAAACCCGAACGCGCGCTGACCGCATTGGTGCGCGGATACCATGCCGCAAACCGCCTGAGCACTCAGGAGATCGATCTGATCTGGCCGCTGCTGCGCATGCGTCTGGCGGTGTCGGTCGTAAACTCGACCCTGATGGCCGCCGAGAATCCGGACGACCCTTATGTCACGATTTCGCAAGCGCCCGCATGGCGGTTCTTGGAGAACGCATCCGTCAATGGCGGCCTGATGTCTGCACGCCTGCGCGCAGCCTGCGACCTGCCCGTGACCGACGGGGCCGATCGTGTTCTGGCCTTCCTTGCCGAACATCGCGGCGGGTTCGCCCCGATGTTCGGGGAAGATCTGAGCGACGCCTCTATGGGGTCCTTGTCGGTTGAAAACTCGGTCTGGCCACAGAACCCGTTCCATATGCCGCTGGAAGAAGCGGCGCGCGTGGGGGAGGAGTTCGGGAATGGGCTTTGGCTGGGCTACTATAACGAACCGCGTCTGATCTATGCAGAGCCAGGGTTTCGCAAGGGTCCTTGGAAAGCCTCGGACCGGCGGACCGTGCATCTGGCCGTGGATGTATTCGCCCCGGCCGGTGCTGCGCTGCATGCGCCACTGAGCGGGCGGGTTGAGGTCGCAGAGAACCGCGACATGCATCTGGACTATGGCGGCGTTGTAATCCTGCGTCATGAAACACCCGAGGGCGATCCGTTTTACACGCTCTACGGTCATCTGGACCCTGAGATTTGTGAGCGGCTGCAGCCCGGCGACCCGGTGGCACAAGGGGCCGCTTTTGCCCAGCTTGGGGATGCCAGCCAGAATGGCGGATGGGCCCCGCATGTCCATTTCCAGCTGGCGCTGACCACGGACGGGATGGAGAGCGATTGGCCCGGCGTTGGTGATCCCGACGAAATGTTCCTATGGCATAAGCTCTGCCCAAATCCAGCGGCGCTGCTGAATCTGCCGGACGATAAGGTCTTCTATCAGCCAACCGACAAAAGCACTGTTTTGCAGGGTCGGCATGATCATTTCGGCGGCAACCTCAGCCTGACTTACGATGACCCGGTCATGCTGGTGCGGGGCTGGAAACATCATCTATTCGACGAATGGGGCCGCCCCTATCTGGACGCGTACAACAACGTCCCGCATGTGGGGCATGCGCATCCGCGGATACAGGCCGTTGCTGCGGATCAGCTGAAACGGATGAATTCAAACACGCGCTATCTGCATCCGGCACAAACGGAGTTTGCAGATAAGATATTGTCCAAACTGCCCGATCATTTGCAGGTCTGTTTCTTCGTCAATTCCGGCACCGAAGCCAATGAGCTTGCCCTGCGACTGGCCCGTGCCCATACCGGCGCCAAAGGGATCGTGACACCGAATCATGGATATCACGGCAACACCAATGCAGCGGTGGCGATTTCCGCTTACAAGTTCAACAAACCCGGCGGTGTTGGGCAGGCCGATTGGGTCGAACTGGTTGAGGTGGCTGACGACTTTCGCGGATCTTTCAAACGAGACGACCCCGACCGCGCCTCAAAATTCGCCGCGCTTGTGGACCCAGCCATTGCCGCACTGCGTGACAGAGACCATGGGATAGCCGGCTTTATCGCTGAAACCTTCCCCTCGGTTGGGGGGCAAATCATCCCTCCGAAAGGATATCTGCCTGCGGTTTACGAGAAAATCCGCGCCGCCGGGGGCGTTTGTATCGCCGATGAGGTGCAAACGGGACTTGGCCGTTTGGGGGAATACTACTTCGGCTTCGAACATCAGAGGGCTTTGCCCGATATCGTCGTGTTAGGCAAACCCATTGGCAATGGCCACCCCCTAGGCGTTGTGGTCACCACAAAAGAGATCGCCCGAAGCTTCGACAACGGCATCGAGTTCTTTTCGACCTTCGGCGGCTCAACCCTATCCTGTCGGATCGGCAAAGAAGTGTTGGATATCGTCGATGACGAAGGCCTGCAGGGCAACGCACGGGACATGGGCGCACGGTTGATCGCAGGGCTGAAACAAATCGAATCTGATTTCGCCTCCGTCGGGGATGTACGCGGAATGGGGCTGTTCCTGGGGGTTGAATTGATCAACCCTGATGGCTCGGAAAGCACAGAGATCTGCCAATATGTCAAAAACCGGATGCGTGATCACCGCATCCTGATCGGCAGCGAGGGGCCCAAGGACAACATCCTGAAAATTCGCCCCCCTCTCACAATCGAGGCCGAAGATGTGGATATGATCCTATGGGCTCTGCGGGATGTCTTGTCAGAGGTTGGAGATTATACTCCTGCACCGGCGTGCGATCATGATCACCATCACGCCGGATGCGGGTGTTGTTAGTGGACTAGTGCAAAACGGTTGACGGTGTCTGATGACCGGTGCTTGGCAGCGGTACAGATTTCGTCATCCGGCGCAGGGCAAACCCCAAATCCTCGGACAATGACGCCAAAGCGGGGGCAAAATCCGGACGCACGATCAAAGACGCCATCATCATGGCATCCTCGCGTGCACCATCAGCCGCCGCCCCGATCATCTGCGCGAAACAGCTCTCATCAGCACCAAGGCAAGCGCATCCAAGGCCATGCCGCACCAGAGGGCGGCGACCGTGATTGGCGCATAGCGAACATAGCCTGTCCAGCGTCAGCATCGCGGCCTGTCCCTGATCCGCGCCCAGCGCAATATCAAAGTCGCTTGCGGCGTCTGCACGGCCTGCAGGGCCATCACCCCACAGCCGCAAATACATCACCGCACCTGCTTCGATTGGGCTCAGGTCGGACAGCCTGCCAACAGCTGCACCGCCCCGAGGTGATGCGCCGTTCATTTCGTAAGGATCAGCTTACCCGCGCGGGTGATCCGCAGCGTATACAGTTGGTCCCCCAGCTCGATATGCGCAAGATTGCCGCCTTTGGTCAGATCATCGGCTTTGTAGGATGGCAAGATGGACATTGAATAAGACTGGCTAGGATTCGGGTTCTGCACGTTCATCGGTCAACTCCAGAAGGTTCAAGGCAAACGTCTGGTCTGTTCGCGTTTCTCAGGTTCTGGCTGACCCGAAACCGGGTTGGCTCTCTGTCTTGCTCATTAATCTGATTAATTTAGTAAGGTATGTCAAGCACCCAATCTCACAACGCCAAAGATTGATGGTTTACCGCCCAAGAACCGGCGCGCTAAACAGCAAATCAAACGGCAATGAAGGAATTTGACCTATGGCAGCGGCAATCATTTTCGACCTTGATGGAACGCTTGTCGACAGCCTTGGAGATATCGCAACAGCGACCAACCGTACGCTGGAGGACATCGATTTTCCGCCGATACCGAAAGAAGTCATTGCCTCTTTCGTAGGCAATGGCCTGCCCAAACTGGTAGAACGTATGATCCGGCATGTGGGACTTCCTGCAGAAAGACACACCGAATTGAACAAACGCATGCGCGCCCATTACGACGCCGCTGCCAGCAGCACGACAGTTCCTTACCCGGGCATCCCTGATGCGCTAGAAGAGTTGCAGGCCGAGGGCCATACCTTCGGGGTCTGCACGAACAAACCCGAAGCCCCTGCACGCCACATTCTAGATGCGCTGGGTCTGTCGCGATTCTTCGGTGTGGTCCTGGGCGGAGACAGCATGGCTATGCGCAAACCGAATCCTCGGCATCTGCTGGCCAGCTTTGACGCCTTAGACAGCGCAGGGCCGCGCCTGTTTGTCGGCGACAGCGAGGTTGATGCAGAAACAGCAGTCCGTGCTGACGTTCCGTTTCTATTGTTCACGCAGGGCTATCGAAAAACACCCGTTGTAAAGATTCCACACACAGCGGCCTATGATCACGCAGCAGAGTTGCCATCGCGGGTCGCCCAACTGCTTGAGGTGAAGTGACCCCAAACTAAGTGAGGGGCCGGCCAGAAGGGGGTATAGGCCAGCCCCTCATCGGGGAAAAACTATTTGGTCGCGTAGGACCTGATAGACTTCACCTTGATACAGCATCACAAACTGACGCGATATTGGGGGTTTCCCGTAGGGAAACAAAAAACATAAAAAATGTTGGATTGGGGCGCCGTGTCAGGGCCTAAATTCCATTTCATCGTACATCCGCGAAGCTACTAAAAATATTTTTCGCCATATGAAAAATCCTGAATTCCACGTACCGTTCGCGAAAGATGAAGGAGGGCCCGAATTTGGACATTCAGAAACGACCGCGCGGCAGGCCCAAATCGCTATTCAAGGAAAGTTCCGCTGGGACGCTGCAATCTCTGGATCGCGCGTTGGAGGCGCTCAGCACCCTCGCCCGGCTTGAACGCTGCACCCTCAGCGATCTCAGCCGCGAAACGGGAATACCCACCGCAACCACTCACCGCATCCTGACCACGCTGGCCAAGCACAGCTTTGTCCGGTTCGACGATATGCGCCAGGAATGGATGATTGGGATCGAAGCCTATCGCGCCGGGGCTTCGTTCCTCAAGCGCAATAGCGTGATCGAGGTGTCGCAGCCCATCATGCACCGACTGATGAACGATACCGGAGAAACGGCAAATCTGGCAGTACCCGATGCGAGTGACGTTGTATTTGTCGGCCAGATCGAAACCAAAAACCCGATCCGCGCGTTCTTTCCGCCCGGTGCACGGTCACCAATGTATGCCTCGGGCATCGGCAAGGCCATCCTGTCAGCGATGGAGCCTGAGGCCGTTTCAAGGGTATTAGCGGCGAGTGAACCCAAGACTTTTACCAACCGAACGCTAAGTGATCCCAAGGCGCTGATGGCTGATCTTGAAACCACACGGCAGCGTGGGTGGTCCTATGACATAGAAGAACGCTATGTAGGGATGTCCTGCATCGGCGCGGTGATCTTCAACGAACAGAACAGTCCATGCGCCGGGATTTCAGTCTCTGGTCCGACGGTCCGCTTCAACCCTGATACATTTGAGAACCTTGGCAGGCTGGTTGCCGAAGCCGCGCGCGATATTACCTTGGCGGTCGGCGGGCGCCCCCGATAGTTCAGATGTCCTGCCCTGGAGGGTCCAGCAAACCACCCGGCTGCAACAAGGCGCGTTCTGACAGCCATGGATTAAGCTCCAGCGCTTGTTTCAGTGTGGCCCTGGCCTCGTCCAGCCGTTTCAAACCCATCAAAGACAACGCCCGCCCACTGATTGCGGCAACATGGTTCGGCGACAATTCAATGGCCACATCAAGGTCTTGCAAGGCCGATCCGAAATCCTGCCTGAGGTAGTTCACAAAGGCCCGCTGGTTGTAGCCTTCGGCAAATTCCGGGCAGTATTCAACCAGCTGATTCAGTTCCTCCAAAGCTCCGACCAGATCCCATGCCTCGCGCCGTGCCATACCACGATCCAGCAGGGTCTGTGACTTTGCGTCAGGCGCATCTGTCCAAAGCTCCCACATCTGGTTGGAATACGTACGCGCCAAAACCTCAGACTCGGCTTGTTGAAGCTGTGAAATCAGATCGCTCACCCCCTGCGTATGATCCGGAGCATCCGGGCAGGTTTGCGCGGCTGCGGATGTTGTCAGGGCGGCGCCAATGATCAGGCTGTGGACCATCTGTGTCATATAGCAAGGATGGCCCTGTTCCGCGTTCTGTCAAGTTGCAGGGAAATGACCCGGTGCGGCATAAGCTGTTCTTGACGTTGGGCCTGGAAAAGCCCAGCGTCGCGCCATGTTTCCGATCCGCGATCATAACCCCTCGGGGCGTACACCCTATGTCGTCTACACACTCATGGCCGCCAATATCCTTATCTTTGTTAGCTATGTGGGGATCATGAATGACGCGCCGCTGATCAACCGGTTGTACTACGACTACGCGATCATTCCCGCGCGGATCGCGGATGGCTATGCATTCGAAACCTTTTTAACATCCATGTTTCTGCATGGCGGTTGGATGCACCTGGCGGGCAACATGCTGTTTCTATGGATTTTCGGCGACAATCTGGAAGATGAGATGGGTCATCTTCCCTTTCTCCTGTTCTACCTTGTGACCGGAGTCGGCGCCGGGTTGATCCATGTCATCACCGCGCCAGATTCGGTGGTGCCAACGATCGGCGCGTCTGGCGCAATTGCCGGGGTGATGGGTGGCTATCTTCTGCTGTTCCCAAAGGCCCGCGTCGACATCCTGCTGATCCTGATCGTGTATTTCCGCGTGTTTTCGATCCCGGCCTTTGTAATGCTAGGTGTCTGGTTGGGAATGCAATTTATGGGCAGCCTGAACAGCAACCCCGACGAAGGCGGCGTTGCCTATTGGGCCCATACTGGAGGGTTCTTTGTCGGGCTGATCCTGTGCATTCCACTATGGTTGAAACGCGGTGGCGCGGCATATTGGGATCGCACGCATGGCCATCCGCCGCATCCCGAAGCGAAATACAAACTGTCACAATCCCGCATCCCGCGTATACCGCGCAGGTAAGAGGTTTAGCCCCGGATCACCTTGGCAAAGCTGTCAAAGATCGGCTCGTTGGCGCAGATCACTTCGCCATCGTCCAGAACGCTGCCCTCGGGGTTCAGAGGTTGAACAAATCCACCGGCCTCTTTCACGATGATGATGCCTGCGGCCAGATCCCATGCGTTCAGGCGGCGCTCCCAGAAGCCTTCGTAGCGACCGGCGGCCACATAGGCCATATCGAGCGCAGCAGCGCCCCAACGGCGCACACCGGCACAAGCGGGCATCAGGCGCGCAAGGTCTTGCAGGGTCGCCGGCAAGTCGGACCGGCCACCGAAAGGCAAACCTGTCGAGAAGATCGATTCAATCATGCGATGACGGCCGGAGACGCGAATCCGCATGTCGTTCATCCAGGCGCCCTCGCCTTTTTCGGCGAAGAACATCTCGTCCTTGGCGGCGTCGTAGATCACACCGGCAACGATCTTGCCTTTGTGCTCCAGCGCGATCGAGACCGCCCAATGCGGCAGCCCGTGCAGAAAGTTGGTTGTACCGTCCAGCGGATCGACGATCCAGCGGCGAGTCGGATCTTCACCATCTATCGAACCGCCTTCTTCGGCCAGCCAGCCATAGGTCGGACGCGCGCCCAGCAGTTCCTCTTTCAGAATGGCTTCAGCAGCGATATCGGCCTTGGACACAAAATCGCCCGCGCCCTTCATCGACACCTGCAGGTTCTCGACTTCTCGGAAATCCTTGACCAGAGACCGCCCCGCCTTGCGCGCGGCTTTGATCATGATGTTGAGATTTGCACTGCCAACCATTGTGAAAAGGCTCCTGTCCGGTCAAACCGCGCGTATACTGATGCAATGCGCCCTTGCCAAGAGGAATGATGCGCATAGCAGCCCCGCCGAAAATGCTGCTACTGAGCCTGCAACTTCCGCGCCTCGTCCCGCGCCAATTTGACCAATTCCTGCACGAAGGGTTTTTCAAGGTCTTCCGAGCGGACAGCGGCATACAGACGGCGGGTGATCCCCTCTTTCGTCAATGGCCGGGTAACGTAGTCCGAGTTGTATTTGACCTCGCGCACGACCCAATCCGGCAGGACGGAAATGCCCCTGTTCGAGGCGACCAGCAGTAGGATTACAGCGGTCAGCTCGACCTGCCTGATGGTGGCCGGTTCGACCCGCGCTGGGATCAGCAACTGGCTGAAAACGTCCAGACGTGTGCGTTCGACCGGATAAGTAATCAGGGTCTGACCCCGAAAATCCTCAGCCTCGATATAGTCCTTATCGGCCAGCGGATGCGACGAGGCGGCGACAAATACAGCATTGTAATCAAAGAGTTCGACAAATTCGACACCCGGCAGATCTTCGGGGTCGGAAGAGACGACCAGATCAACCTCTTCCTTCTGCAAAGCGGGCAAGGCGTCAAAGGCCAGACCGGGGCGAATGTCCACATCAACATCGCCCCAGGATTTCCGAAACGATTCCAGCACCGGAAACAGCCATTCGAAACAGGCATGGCACTCGATCGCGATATGCATGCGACCTGTGCGCCCATCACGCAGCGACGTGAATTCCTGCTGCGCGGCTTCGACCTGCGGCAGGATCTGTTCGGCCAACCGCAACAGGCGCAGACCGGCAGCAGACAGTTTCATCGGCTTCGACCGGCGCAGGAACAGCTCGACCCCGGCCTGATCCTCCAACCCTTTGATCTGATGGCTCAGCGCAGATTGTGTGATGTTCAGCTGGTCGGCCGCACGCGCCAGGCCACCGCATTCATGGATGGCTTTGATGGTCCGCAGGTGCCGGAACTCGATATGCATATGTCGCGCAACTCATGTTGTTCTTGAAGAATATGAATTTGTCTCACATCGCTTCACATGGCACAAGAGGTTCAATTGATCCTACGAGGCCGTGATGACCAGACCTGAAATTTCATTTGAGTTCTTTCCGCCGAAAACACTTGAGGCGTCATTTCGTCTTTGGGACACGGTGCAGACACTGGCCCCGTTAGAGCCTCGCTTTATCTCAGTCACCTATGGCGCCGGTGGCACCACACGAGAGCTGACGCGGGATGCAGTTGCGACGTTGCACAAGTCGTCTGGCTTGCCGGTTGCGGCGCATCTGACTTGCGTTGATGCGTCGCGTCAGGAAACGCTGGAGATCGCAGACAGGTTCGCCCGCGCGGGCGTCGAGAACATTGTGGCCTTGCGCGGTGATCCACCAAAAGGGCAGAACAAGTTCGTCCCTCATCCCGACGGCTTCGCCCATTCTGTCGAACTGATCGAAGCGCTGGCCGAGACCGAGATGTTCAGCATCCGCGTTGGAGCCTATCCCGACAAACATCCCGAGGCCAGGGATTTCGCGGCTGATATCGACTGGCTAAAGGCAAAGCTGGATGCTGGTGCAGATGAGGCGCTGACCCAGTTCTTCTTTGAGGCCGAGACCTTCTTCCGCTTCCGCGATGCGTGTGAGAAGGCCGGGATCGACAAGCCCATCGTGCCGGGCATCCTGCCGATTGAAAACTGGAAGGGCGCACGCAGTTTCGCCCAGCGCTGCGGCGCGCATATCCCGGAATGGGTCGAAAACGCTTTCGAAAAAGCCCTGCGCGATGACCGCGAAGATCTGCTGGCCACTGCACTGTGCACCGAGCTGTGTTCTGACCTAATTGAAGGCGGCGTGGACAAGCTGCATTTCTACACGCTGAACCGTCCGGAACTGACCCGCGATGTCTGCTTTGCATTGGGGATCAACCCGAAAACCGAGCTTCAAAACGTCGCCTAACAAACCCGTTTCTTTTGGATTTCTGCCCGGGCCGCATCGCGGTCTGGGCTTTTTGTATTCTAAGGCTCAGTTGCTGCCGCATTGTGGCTCTGCCCAAGGCTAGCGCTGAATTCAAAACAATCCACAAACCATGCACGTATTGTCATTCCTGAACAGCCCAATACTCTGTAAAAATTGACAAAAATGTGACGATCCTGAAACTCGGATCATGTGTTTGTAAAGAGTGTATTGAGTATGGAACAGACTGATAAGGTAAAGGCGCGCAGGGACGCACTCGCGGACCTCGGGTTGGACCCCAATGCCGCTCCGGATGATATCCGGGATGCGTGGCGGCGCATCGCCTTTCACGCCCATCCCGATCACACGGGTGGGGATTCTGCAAACTTCGCACGGGCCAAAGCGGCCTATGATTATCTGCGCAAAGAAGGCTTGACCGTCAAAGGCGCCAACAACGGGCCCAGCCAACCGCGGCGACCACGTCTGCGGCGGCGCATTATCGAGCTGGAGCCCGAAGATATCGCCAATTGTGTGGCCATGTTGGACCCGAGCCGTGCCTTGCCAAGTGCGGAATCGCATAGTGCCACTGACCCTGACGCGGCCACGCTTGCGGAATCGGATCATGTCCCTGACGCAGTTGGATACTATGGGCGCAATCTGACTTATTTTGTGCCAACGCCAGTGTGTGAAGGCGCAAATCGTATTGCTCTGCCGACCTCGGTTCTAAGCTCATCGAGAAACAGCGAAACCGAGGTTCTGAGCTTTCAGTCAAACGACCAAGGCGCTGGTGAGGTCGTCATTCCGGATACGATCTGCGAAAGCAAATTCCCCGGCGCGAAAAGCGTGCGCATTCGGTTCGAAGCTGATCAGGCGATCCGGAACGAATACTGGCTTGCCAGCTGATCAGCATAAGGCCCGGCTTGTGGGGGTAAGCCGGGCCTTGTTTCGTGAGTGGTCGTTTAGTTGCTAACCGGACCTTCCGAGGTGAATTTGGGGATAACACTGGTCGACGCATCACCGGTTTCAATGCCCGGCCAGTTGCCTTCGGCCAGATTGATATTGCCCGGCACATCTTCTTCCCAGAAGCCGACCACAACATCCGTGATGTTCAGATACAGTTTGTCATCAACGATGCGCCACAGGTTCGGGTTCGCCGGGACCTTGCCGCCTTTTGAAACGCCATAAGCGCAGTGGCCATCATACTGGGGCGCATAGTAGGCCGGGTTTTCCAGAAACTTGTCGCGGTTCTCTTCGGTGGAAAACGCCCAGGTCGCACCGTTATATTCAGCTGTAATATCCGCGTTTCCACGAACGCCTGATGGCTGACTTTGGCCAACAGGAACCTGATCCAGGTTGCGATAGGCAACCACGTCATAGCCCGAGACGGCAAATCCGGTGCCGTCAACGTATTGCGGGCCGGCGAAGGCCGGAACAGCCAGTGTCATGGCCGCAGCGAAATTCAAAGCAAAGCGTTTCATATGGTCATTCCTTTTCTAGGTCATGTGCCCAAGGGCGCCGTGTTGGCGGGACTGCGCTAACAATAAGCGAATTTGTTTCCCGTCGTAGCCCTGCTCGCGCCGCTGTGACCCAGAACGAGAAATCGTGAGATGTTCGCCGGGGAATATTACAGGAAGCACCGATAGGCGGGGTTGGACTCGGAAGATTGCAACATTAGCTGTAGGAGGATCGGGCGCGCGGGCACCCGGATTTGGTAAGAAAGGCACCAGATGAGCGATCAATCCACATATACTCCCCCCAAGGTCTGGACATGGGACAGCGAAAGCGGCGGGCGATTTGCTAACATCAACCGGCCTATCGCGGGCGCGACCCATGACAAGGATCTTCCCGTTGGACGCCATCCTTTGCAGCTGTATTCGCTGGCCACGCCAAATGGCGTCAAAGTTACCGTGATGCTGGAAGAGCTGTTGGCGCTGGGTCACGAAGGTGCCGAATATAATGCCTGGTTGATCAATATCGGAGAGGGTGATCAGTTCAGCTCGGGATTTGTTGGGGCCAACCCGAACTCGAAAATCCCTGCGCTTTGGGATCGCTCCGGCGACGAACCGCTCCGCGTTTTCGAAAGCGCCTCGATCCTGTTTCATCTGGCCGAGAAGTTCGACGCCTTCCTGCCCAAGTCCGGCCCGGAACGGACCGAGGTGATGAACTGGGTGTTCTGGCAGATGGGCAGTGCGCCATATCTGGGCGGCGGTTTTGGCCATTTCTACGCTTATGCGCCTGAAAAATGGGAATACCCGATCGACCGGTTCGCAATGGAAACCAAGCGCCAACTGGACGTTCTGGACCGGGAACTGGCAGAAAAAACCTATATCGCGGGCGAAGATTACACCATCGCCGACATGGCCATCTGGCCCTGGTATGGGCAACTTGTTCTGGGCCGCCTCTATGACGCTGCAGAGTTTCTGGATGTCGAATCCTACAAAAACGTCATGCGTTGGGCCAAAGCGATTGACGCGCGTCCGGCGGTTCAAAGAGGCCGCATGGTCAACCGCCCGTTTGGTGAGCCGCATACCCAATTGCATGAACGGCATGAGGCCAGCGATTTCGAAACACGCACGCAGGACAAGCTGGAAGCAGCGTCCGAATAAAACAGATCACGTCTTACGCGGTGCTGTCACAGCGCCGCGTAAGACGTAGCCCGTTACTTCAGGATTGGCGGCTTTTCGGGGTCACTCCCCGGGGCGGGGCGTATAGTATCCGGTTGTTCCGGCTGTGGCAGGTCGAACCGCAAGCCTGTTTTTGCCAGCAGCCCAGCCGCGACGTCATCCATGGCGAAGAACCCAACATCCATCGCACCCGCCTCGACACCTGAAAAGGTCAATGCCTCGGATGCGGCCTTTGCCAGAGCCGCCTCCGCCCCCTCAATCGCGCCTACGAACCCCAGCAAATGCCCTGTTGCACCGTGTTCTGATTTCGTCGCGACCAGATAGGCCGACTGGGCCAACCCACCGGCGGTGGCCAGCTTTGTATCCAGTGCGGTCAGCAGATTGTCGGGCAGCCCTTTGGGTGGCAGAAACTCAGCAATCCTCTCCTGCACTTCTTCCGGGCCGTGCTGCAAGGTCGTCGCCAACCAGCCCAGCGCCTGGGCCGGGATCAACATCGATGACGGGGCCAACTCCAGGTTCAGGCCCAGGCCGATCCCCTGCCCCGCAAGCATCGATGACAGCGCCCGACCGGACAACGCAACATAGGGCACCGGACGATCCGCAAACTGTGCCAGCCTGTCTTCGCGATCAAACGCCAGCACAAATTGCCCGTCCGCTACGTCGAACACCTCGGGTGAGATGTTGTCGCCCTGGGCCTCTTCGGTCAGCATCAGGAACAGTTCACTATCTGCCAAACGCTCAAAAAACCTCAGCCGGGCTTTGTCATCGTTCGGGGCGGCGTGCATCGCGGCGTGGGCCGTATCCAATGCCGTTGTTTCAGTCATCCAGTACCTCTTGCACCCTGGCCCGCAAAACTGGCAGCAGCTCGGCTTCGAACCACGGGTTTTTCTTTAACCATGCCGTATTGCGCCAGGACGGATGAGGCAAGGGGAAGACATGTGGTGCGTGGGACTTCCAATCTTTGACCGTATCTGTGACGGAACTACGCGCACCAAGGTGGTACTTATGGGCATGGCCACCTACAAGAACCGTTAGCGGGACCTTGCCAAGCGTCTCGACCACGCGATCATGCCATGTCTTTTGGCAAATCGCAGGAGGCGGCAAATCCGCGCCCTTGGCGTCATAGCCCGGAAAACAAAGGGCCATGGGCACAATGGACAGCTTGGCCCGGTCGTAGAAGACGGAATCATCAATGCCCAACCAAGCGCGTAATCGATCCCCAGAGGGATCCGTGAACGGGCGGCCCGACTCGTGTACGCGGGCGCCAGGCGCCTGCCCCGCTATCAGGATAGGTGTACCCGGCTTAAACCAAACGACCGGTCGCGGCGAATGGGCCGTCTCGGTTTGCGCAAATTGATCGGCGCAAAGGCGGCAAGCTTGAATCTCATCGATCAGATTGACCATGGAATGTAACCTGTCCCTTCCAACCGCTGGCGCATATTGATGATTTGTTTCATAATTCGACATAATGTAGCCAACATGGACCGATAGGAAATGCACCTCATCGCCATGTGATAAGAGCGACACAATACTGGATTGAGCAGCAGAGAGCAGATGCTTGAGTTCGAGAATGTCAGCAAATCCTTCTGGACCGGGACCAGCCGAAAGGTGATCCTGGATCAGGTCTCATTCCGGGTTGAGCTGGGAAAATCGCTTGGTGTCCTCGCCCCCAATGGAACCGGAAAAACCACACTTATCAATATGATGGCCGGGTTGGAAAAGCCGGATGAAGGGGTCATTCGCCGTGACTGCAAAGTGTCCTTTCCAATGGGATTTACTGGCGGTGTGTCCAGCAAAATGTCGGCGTTAGAAAACGCGCGCTACATCGCCAAAATCTACGGCATGGACCCCGATTATGTTGAGGCCTATTGCAGTTGGCTTTGCGGTTTGGGTGAATACTTTAACCAACCGCTTGCGACCTATTCCTCGGGGATGCGGGCGCGATTCACCTTTTCGCTGCTGCTGGCGCTGGATTTCGACATGTATCTGATTGATGAGGGGATGCCCTCCTCCACGGATGTTGAGTTCAACAAAAAAGCCGGGGACATCTTACAGGAGCGTCTGCGCACGACGACCTTGGTGATTGTATCGCACAGCCCCGAAACACTAGAGAAGTTTGCCCAACAGGCAGCGGTTCTGTTGGACGGGCAGCTTTACATGTTTGAAACCTTGGAAGAGGCAAAACAGCTATATGACTACGAAACCCAAGGTTAGAAAGTACAATCTGGGCCGCAAGCGGCAGGTCGATGCCTCGGCCGAGGCGCGCGCGGACGCTATTGCGCGCATTCGAAACGCCACACAAAGCCCCGCCGCCGCCAATGAATCCCAGCCCGGAACAGAACTGGACGACATAAAGCGCGAAGGTCTGACCGGGCGCCAATTGCGCATCGCACGACGTCTTGCCCAAAAGCACGGGCTTGCAGCGTCCTCGGACTATGACGCTGTGCGCCTGCTGCGCAAAAAGGGCATTGATCCGTTCGAGCGGACCAATCTGCTCGAACTTGCCGCCGCAAAAGAGCCGGGTGCAGACGCAAATCCCGGCAGGCCCAAAGACAAGGTCCGGGTTCAGCTGCCCCAAACCACGCAGGAAAAACAGTACAGTGTTCCGGGCCCTGAAATGAGCCCGGCCGAGCGGCGCAACCTGGAAATCGGGCAAATTCAGAAAGAGATCGCGCGCAGGCGGCGCATCAAGCTGTTCACCCTATTCGCCAGATTGGCCGCGTTTGTTCTGCTGCCTACCTTTGTCGTAGGGTTCTATTTCTACCGCATCGCGACGCCGATGTATGCCAGCAACTCCTCGTTCTCGATCCTGCAAGCGGATGCTGCGGGCGGCTCTGTAGGCGGCCTGCTGTCGGGCACACAATTCGCCACGGCACAGGATTCGGTTTCAGTGCAGGATTTTCTGGAATCAAAAGAAGCTTTGCTGCTGTTGGACCGGGATGCGGGGTTCACTGAAGTGTTCAAGCAGGATTGGATCGATCCGGTCCAACGTCTGGCCCCAGACGCGACACTTGAAGAGGCATATAAGCTTTATAAGCGCATCGTAACGATCGGATACGATCCTACCGACGGAATTATCCGGATGGAAATCATCGCCCCGGACCCGCAAACCTCGACCGAGTTTTCTGAGCGCCTGATTTCCTACGCAGAAAGTCGTGTGAACACGCTGTCTGGTGAAAAGCGTGATGACCAAATGCGCGATGCGCTTGAAAGTTTCGAGGCCGCGCAAGAGGCGCGCAGGCAAGCCCAGGAAGACCTGATCGAACTACAGCTTCAAGGCGCGGTTCTTGACCCCGAAAACGTTCTTGCAGGTCTGCGTGGTCGGATTAACGAGATCGAGATTTTGCTGCAGGACAAACGCCTTGAGCTGGCCGCCCTGCTGGACAATCTGCGCCCCAACCAGGCCAAGGTCGACGGAGTGAACGGCGATATCGCCCGGCTGGAAAACGTACTTGACGAGCTGAATGCCGAGATGCTGGATGTCTCGGCAGGCGAAAACTCGCTAGCCCGCCTCAGCGTTCGGATTCAAATGGCACAGGCTGATTTGGTCGCACGGGATATGTTGCTGCAAACCGCGATGCAGTACATGGAAACCACACGAACCGAGGCCAACCGGCAGGTGCGGTATCTGACCGTCTCGGTCAATCCCGTACCAAGCCAAGATCCCAGCTATCCGCGCAAGTTCGAAAATACGATTTTGGCTTTCCTGTTGTTTGCTGGTATCTACCTGATGATCTCGCTTACCGCGTCGGTCCTTCGTGAACAGGTATCCTCGTAAAACACATGAAACATGTCAAAATCTCCGACCTGACGGTCGGCAACGATCTTCCGCTGACCATTATTGCCGGTCCGTGCCAGCTTGAAACAGCCGATCATGCCCAGATGATTGCGGGCAAGATGAAAGAAGCCTGCGACGCCGCGGGCGCGCAATACGTGTTCAAAGCCTCTTATGACAAGGCCAACCGGACCTCGCTGTCGGGCAAACGTGGCATGGGTATTGATGCGGGGCTGAAGGTTCTGGACGGCATTCGCAAAACCATCGGTGTGCCGGTGTTGACAGACGTCCACACCGAAGCCCAATGCGCCATCGCAGCAGAGGCGGTGGATGTATTGCAGATCCCGGCCTTCCTGTGCCGCCAAACGGATATGCTGTTGGCTGCAGGAAATACGGGCGCTGTGATCAACGTTAAAAAGGGGCAGTTTCTGGCCCCTTGGGAAATGCCGAACATCATCTCGAAGATCGAAAGCACCGGCAATCAGAACATCTTGTTGACCGAGCGTGGCACATCCTTTGGCTACAATACCTTGGTGGCCGATATGCGCTCGCTGCCTCAAATGGCTCAGACCGGTTACCCCGTCGTCATGGATGCAACTCACTCGGTGCAGCAACCAGGCGGCCAAGGCGGGTCATCTGGCGGCCAGCGTGAATTCGCGCCCGTGATGGCGCGCGCAGCGGTGGCAGTCGGCGCAGCGGCAGTTTTCATGGAAACGCACCAGGATCCGGACAATGCGCCTTGCGATGGTCCGAACATGATTTATCTGGACCAAATGCCAAAACTCATCGACACATTGATGCGTTTCGATGCGCTTGCCAAAGCGAACCCCATCCAGATTTAACGATTGAGTACTGTTGTGACCAAACCCATCCCCAAGGTGTCCCCAAACACCTGGCGCTTTCTGCGCGACGCGATGATCAAGCCCACAGGATTTCGGGAATACGACGCGCGCTGGAAATATCCCGAAGAGATCAACCTGCCCGGGATGACGGCGCTTGGCCTGGGTTTGGGCACACAAATTCAGCGGCGCGGGATCGAGCCTGTCATAGCGGTTGGAAACGACTACCGCGACTACTCCCTATCGATCAAAAACGCACTGATCCTGGGGCTGATGCAGGCGGGCATTCAGGTCAAGGATATTGGCCCCGCGCTTAGCCCAATGGCCTATTTCGCGCAGTTCCACCTGGATGTTCCGGCCGTAGCCATGGTTACGGCTAGCCACAATCCAAACGGCTGGACCGGTGTGAAAATGGGGTTCGAGCGTCCGCTGACTCACGGCCCGGATGAGATGGCCGAACTGCGTGACATCGTTCTGAGCGGCGAAGGGCAGCCCCAATCAGGTGGATCATATGAATTCGTCGATGGCGTGAAAGACGCCTATATCGATGATCTTGTCGGTGATTTCAAAATGACCCGCCCGCTGAAAGTGGTCTGCGCCACCGGCAACGGCACAGCCTCAGCATTCGCGCCCGAAGTCCTTGAACGGATCGGGGTTGAAGTCGTGCCCAGCCACACCCGGCTGGACTACACATTCCCCAACTACAACCCCAATCCAGAAGCCATGGAGATGCTGCACGACATGGCCGATACCGTTAAATCAAGCAGTGCCGATCTGGCGCTTGGCTTTGACGGGGACGGCGATCGCTGCGGTGTTGTCGATGACGAAGGCGAAGAGATTTTCGCCGACAAGGTCGGTGTCATCATGGCCCGTGATCTTGCCAAACTACATCCAGGTGCGACCTTTGTTGCGGATGTGAAATCCACTGGCCTGTTCGCCAGCGACCCAGAACTACAGGCCATGGGGGTCAAAGCCGACTATTGGAAAACCGGGCACAGCCACATGAAACGGCGCGTCAAAGAGATTGGCGCTTTAGCAGGGTTTGAGAAATCCGGGCATTACTTTCTGGCCGAACCGGTCGGGCGTGGTTACGACTGCGGCATGCGCGTCGCTGTTGAGATCTGCAAGCTGATGGATCGCAACCCGGACCAAAGCATGTCGGACCTGCGCAAGGCCTTGCCCAAGACATGGTCCACACCAACCATGTCGCCCTACGCGTCGGATACCGAAAAATACGATATTCTGAACCGGCTGGTCGACAAGCTGGTCGCCAAAGCAGAAGCGGGCGAAAGCCTTGCGGGCCGCGCGATCAAAGAGGTGGTGACCGTCAACGGTGCCCGCGTCATTCTGGATAATGGTAGCTGGGGATTGGTGCGTGCGTCTTCGAACACACCCAACTTGGTGGTTGTTTGCGAAAGCAGCAAAAGCGAGGCCGAAATGCGCGCCATCTTCGCGGATATCGATGCTGTCATCCGATCAGAACCCGGTGTCGGCGACTACGATCAGACCATTTGAGGGTGTTGGGGGCAAAGCCCCTACCCGTTAGCTCTCAATCACCGCCGAACAATTTCAGCAGGCCTTTCTTGGCCTCTTCCTCCAGCTTGTTCTTCAGGGCATCTTCAATCTGATCGCTATCGGTGACTGTTGTGTCCAGCTCTTGCCCAACCTTGTCAAATACCTTCTGTTTGGCGCTGTCTTCCAGTTCCTTGACCTTCCCTTCAGCCGCAGCCTCGATGACTTTCGTCAGATCGGGTTTGATCGAGGGGTTGCTCCACGGCCCCTCAATACGCACCGGCACCGAAATACCATCGCCAGAATTGGCCCGCAGCGCGGTTGGTGTGAACAGATAGTCGATGCTACGAGCACCCAGATTGACGCTGCCTTTGCCATCGGCGCGGAAATTCTTAAGCGACATCAACAGGTCATCATTGGTCAGTACACCTTTGTCGATCACATAGCTGGCGGTCAGGCTGTTAAACACCGTTGTGCCGCCTGATCCTGTGCCGCGGCCCATAAGCCGATCCAGATCAAAGCCTGAGATCACACCAGTCTCAACATCTACGTTGCCCTTGCCACTAAGTGAGCGCATGATCTGATCTTCGGTCTGCCCCACCCCCAGAAACTCGACCGCCCCTGATGCGGTACCGGACAGGCGTTCTACCCCCGCCAGTGTCGTTAACGCCTGTTGCAGATTGAGGCCACTGGCTTTCAGGTTGCCGCCCACGGACAAGCCGTTTCGATTGTTCGCGACCACCTGCCCGTTAAGCTGACCGGAAAACAACGTCGCGGGGTGCATTTCCAACACCGCGCGCGCGCGATCCAGATTAAGTGTAAGGTCCGACGCGCCAAACTCCATCCCCGGAACCGCAATAGACTTCGCGGTCAGGCGAATTTGGCCATTCGCCAGAGACAAGGCCGATGCATCAATCGGGTCTTTGGACCAGCCTTCGCTGGCCGAGGGCGCCGAGCCCCCATCCGATCCCTCCACCGCACCAGTTGCTTTGGTGAGATCCAACGCCCCCGCGTCCAACCGGGCGACGATGTTCGGCGTCGTGGCAATCGTGATATCGGCTTCGCCCGCAAAACGGTTGTTGTCAAGCTGGGCCACCATATCGCGCAACGACACCTTGCCGTCTTTTGTGTAGGTCATCTGGGTCGAGATATCCGCCGTCTGGCCCAAGCCATAGGGAACGCCGACACCTCCCTGCCCAAAAGCGGCTAACATCTTTTCAGTGCTTTGGGTGGTGATTTGCGTCTTTCCGTCCATCTCTCCGGACAGGTTGACCCGACCGTCGAACCCTATCTCGCCACCAGGCGCTTTCAATGACAGTTCTAGGGGCGTCACCTCACCAGCGGAAAACGCGGGAAGATCGGGGATCTTCAGGTCCACCTGCACCGCACCGCCCGGCACACCCATGTTGGCCTGCATGACCATAGGGGCCGACACATCAGGCCAGCTGGCCGACAGCGTCACACCCGAGAAATCCATCTGGGTTTCGCCGTTTTCAATGTAGATGAGGCGCGCATCCGTAAGCTCTAACCGTTCCAGCGTCACCGCTGCACTCGATTCGGTTGGTGCTGTGCCAGAGGTGCTGCCACCTCCGGACGATGCAGAAGAAGGCGCGCCCAACACCCAGTTTCCCCGCCCCTCCGACAGTTCGAGGCGCAGAACGGGATTATCCGCAAAGACACGTTTGATCTTTAAATCCCCCGCCAGCAGAGCGGCGGCATCAACACCCACTGCAAGGCTTTGCGCGCTTAGCATCGGTTCGGGACCGGCCCAAGAGGCGTTGCCGAATGTCACCGGACCGGTCTCCATCCCCAAAACCGGCCAGAACGACAGGTTTACGTCACCTGTCAGGGTCAGATCACGGCCTGTTTGGGCCTTCACCTGTTCGGACAGGATTGCCGCAAGCTTGTCGCCAGGCATCAGCAGTAAGGCGCCAATGACCAGCCCAACAACAGCGACAAGAATGAACAAGATGCGTATTAGCCATTTCATGTGTCTGCTCTCCACCTGCTGGCCTGTTTGATTTCATCATCCAAATGCATCGCGACATTTGCAAGGGGAAGCTTTCCCCACTATATGCCGCGCCATGACCACGAACCCGCCAAATCTGCGCCCCGACCTGGCGCCCACCGCCCGGATGCCTGAGACCTCCCGTTCAAACCAGCCAACCATTGGCATGGTGTCGTTGGGATGCCCGAAAGCGCTGGTTGATAGTGAGCGTATCCTGACCCGTCTGAGGGCCGAAGGGTACGGCATCTCACCCGACTATTCAGGGGCCGATGCCGTGATCGTGAACACCTGCGGGTTTCTGGACAGTGCCAAGGCCGAGTCCCTGGATGCGATTGGCGAAGCACTGGTTGAAAACGGCAAAGTGATCGTCACCGGCTGCCTTGGGGCGGAACCGGATTATATCCGCGAACATCACCCGCGCATTATGGCAGTCACCGGACCCCATCAATACGAACAGGTTCTGGATGCGGTACATTCGGCGGTTCCGCCGGACCCGGACCCGTTCGTCGACCTGCTACCTGCCAGCAGCGTGCAACTAACCCCGCGCCACTACAGCTATTTGAAAATTTCGGAAGGCTGTAACCACAAATGCAAGTTCTGCATCATCCCCGACATGCGTGGGAAGCTGGCCAGCCGTCCGGCCCATGCGGTGCTGCGCGAGGCAGAAAAACTAGTCGATAACGGTGTGCGCGAGTTGCTGGTGATCTCGCAGGATACCTCGGCCTATGGTTTGGATCGGAAATACGATGTGAATCCTTGGAAAGGTCGCGAGGTCCGCAGCCATATCACCGATCTGGCGCGTGAGTTGGGAGAGCTCGATGCCTGGGTGCGCCTGCACTATGTCTACCCCTATCCGCATGTACGCGAGTTGATCCCGTTGATGGCGGATGCCGGGTGCAACGTGCTGCCTTACCTGGATATCCCGTTCCAACACGCGCACCCGGATGTTCTGAAACGCATGGCGCGCCCTGCGGCAGCCGCAAAAACCCTGGATGAAATCCGGGCCTGGCGCGCCATATGCCCTGACATAACCCTGCGCTCGACATTTATCGTTGGCTACCCGGGCGAGACAGAGGCCGAGTTTCAAACGTTGCTGGACTGGATGGATGAGGCGCAGCTAGATCGCGTTGGCTGTTTTCAATACGAAAACGTCGCTGGCGCACGCTCGAACGACCTGCCGGATCATGTTCCCGACGAAATCAAACAAAACCGGTGGGAGCGCTTTATGGAGAAAGCACAGGCGATTTCCGAGGCGAAGCTTCAGGCCAAGGTCGGGCAAACGATCCAGGTGATCGTAGACGAAGTGGATGCCGAGGCTGCCACCTGCCGCACCAAAGCGGATGCACCAGAGATTGATGGGAACCTGTTCATTGACGAGAGGTTCGAAGACCTTAAACCAGGCGACATTGTCCAGGTAACGGTTGACGAAGCCGGTGAATATGACCTGTGGGGAAAGATCAGCTGAGCAGCGTCATTCGTGACCGGGCCGCTCGTATGTCCATGTTCAGCACAAAACAAAAAACCGCCTGTCAGGCGGCTTCATTCGCTTGGGGGACAGGCGGCCCAGACCGGACCGCCTGCAGAAAGCTTATTGTGTAACCGGATTACAGACGGTCTCACCTGCTTCGGTTGTCGCCAGGTCATACCCGCCCGGGCAGCTTGGTGTGCCAGCCTTGTCATAGCTTGGCTGAACGTAGACAGGCGTAGGTTCTTCCTGCTGCGCGCAGGCAGTCAGGATCAGTGCGAAGGCGCCAACAGCAGCGAGTTTCAGTTTCATGTCCGTCTTTCCTCTATTACTTTTCTGATATTGCCCAGTTTTTCGGGGCCATCATCAGGATAAAGTCAGAAAAACACTCTGGCAACAGAATCGATCACGAACCGGTGACCGGCAGCGAACCTATGCCTGTGGAACCGCTTATCTGCAAGCGATTTGCATTTGCTCTACCCTTTCTGAGGCATTGCCTTACTCTTTCAGGTGACATTAGCCAATAACGGAGTAGCCACATGTCAGACGCACCAATCATTGCCAAAAAGGAACCCGTTCCCATCGATGTTGTCGAGGGCAAGACCTATTTCTGGTGCGCGTGCGGCCGATCAGCGAAGCAGCCATTTTGCGATGGATCGCACAAGGGTACGGACTTTGAACCCCTGAAATACACGGCTGAATCCAACAAAAAGGTGTTCTTCTGCTGCTGCAAGCACAGCCAGAAAGCACCTTTGTGCGATGGATCACATTCGAAGATTTGACCGTTGGCGCAAGGCAGCAAGCTGATCGGCATTTGCACAGAACTCGGGCGCCGACGTTGTGAGGCCCCGGTTTTTAGCCAACCAGATCGCGCATTCCTTGCTGCAACCCGCTGCCCTGCAACGCGTCACCAATGCCGCATATCCTTCGGCGGAAAGTCGCCCTTCGGCCATCACTTCGGTGAAAGAAATACCCATTGAACGCGCTACAGAACGTGTCAACCAGAAGTGCTTTTCAATCTGGCCCAGCATTTGACGGGGCATCAGGCGTCTTCCATCTGCGCGCGTTTCAGCGCCGCAAATCGTGCTCGATTTGGACATCTGTTGGGGGCGGCTGCAGCGACTTCGCGCTCGTTCAGCCATTCAGGGCATTGCTTTGCCCACATACAACCACGGCAACACCGGATCATCTCGGCCCAGTCTTCCTGACTGAGATGACCTGTGCGATGCGCGGTAACGAGATCGGTGCCGGTCGCCTGCCCCATCCGCAGGACCAGACGGAGGTGGGTCATGATATCTCCGAGCAGTGGCATCAGATCACCGTAGTTAGCGTCTTAGCTTGTGCAGCAAATCTTGGTTGCGGCAATATTCCGGCGCACGATCCAGCGCATCGGCATGCTGCAACAGGTGTTGGCAGTGTTTCGGGTTCGGGCAATCGGCACACCGAACAACAGCATCCGAAATCTGATCAATCGATATCCTGCCTTCGATCGCTGTTTCCTGCAGGTCAATATCCAGCATCCGCGCCATGTCGTCGACCAATCCGGCGTGCAATCGCAAAGTCTCTCGGCTGGGCATGTCCTGTCCTTTCCCTGTCGCGCCATGAGGGAAAGGTATCTGCTGGCCAAAGTAAAACCTTGATTCAGGTCAAGCAGAGGCCGCGATATGGTTAAAATAGGCGCGCGTTGCATCTTGAACACGCCGAAAACGATCACCGCCCAGCTTTTTCCCGCCGTACCAACGGGTGACGATGATCACGTGATTCTGCAGCTCTTCGCGCTCCATCATCCGTAGGATGACCATGCCCGCGCCGCTTTCCCCGTCATCGGCTTTGAGTGACCCCGTCGGTAGGGTCGCGGCCCAGATATTGTGAGTGGCTTTGGCGTAGGACTTATCACGTTTCAACGCGGTCAGTACCGCATCGACCTGTGCACGTGACGATACCGCCGCACCTGACACCGCGTATTTTGATCCGCGATCCGTCAGGATCACACCCAGCCGCACCAGTTCGGTCACGGCGACAGGCCCAGTTTGCGAGAGGTTTCCAGAACGATCTGAACCCGCTCGGCATTCGGCGGGTGAGTTCCCAGAAAGCTGTCTCCGGGATCTGGGATGCGATCAAAGTACTTTGCGCCAACCAACGGGTTGTAACCAGCGTTGAAGGTTATGATCGTTCCCAGTTGGTCTGCTTCAAGCTCAAAGTCCTGCACATAGGCCTGCACCCCGACCTTCGCCCCCAGCTTCTGCGCCCGCTCCACAGCGGCGTCCCCCTTACCTCGTATACGTTCCGCCTCACCAAATTTCGCAGCACCTATGCTGGCGTTCTTACTTTGTCGGGCAATGTGGTTCAGCACGTGGTGCGCCGCTTCATGTCCCATCACGAAGGCCAGTTCATCAGTGTTCCGGGTCGATTCGATCATTGAACGTGTAAAGATGATGGCAGGCTGCTTCTGATCATCCAAAGTCTGAAATGCATTTGGTGGGGCAGACGGATTCAAATCGACAAAAATGCCGAAATCACAATTCTCTGCGCTGGCGGACCGCTTGCATTGCGTACGCGCCTCCTGACCAACTTCTCGACTCACGGTCCGAAAGGCCGCAGCACTAGCAGCCTCGTCGGGCTTCAGCCCGCGCCAATCCTCAGCAGGAACCAAACGCAACTCGCCTGTTGAGCACGCCGCAAGAAACACGGCCGACATAAGCAGAGCAAAGCGATGCATGGATTGTTCCTTTTGCCAATCAGGCTTTCAGCCCAACATAGTCATACCTGGCGGTCAGTACCACTGCGGTTTCGATCAGTTGCGGGTTGCATTGAGAGGCTCTGGACTGCACTCTGACATCATGTTTTCGATTGAGCATGAATTCGACTCGACCGTCATTACTCTGGTGGATGAAGGCCCCAAGCCTTTGCAAGAGGATGTGGTCATCAACAGTTTCGCCGAATGTGTGACTCTGGAACAACTGGACCCCCGGACCGAGCAAATTCAGAAGATTACCCTGTCGCCCGAACAGGTGCGTGATCTGGCGGCGGCCCTGGATTTGCCCGAAGGTGTTTATCAGATCCGAGAAACACTGGATCAGCGTGAATAAACCCTCGAACCAATCTGCCCAGCCCTAAAAACCCGCGCCGCGTTCAGGCGGCGCAGCCGGTTTTTTGTGCGCTATTCCACTTGCACAGCACAGGTTGAGGTGAAATTGATCCGCCAAATACATAAGCACGCCCTTGAAACGCCAGCCACAGCGCCCAAGATAGGCAGAGCTGATGTAAAGGAAGTTAACATATGTCCCTGAAAAACCCTGCTGCTTTGGAGTTTTTGTTGTCGCGCCGGTCTCGGCCTGCAAAGACGCTGGTCGCTCCGGCCCCGACGCGGGATCAGCTAGTGCCTTTGCTGACCGCCGCTGCGCGCAGCCCGGATCATGGTAAGCTGGAGCCCTGGCGCTTTATCGTGATCGAAAATGGCGCGATGGCTCGTCTGGCGGAGTTGACCGAGACATGTGGCCAGTCGCTTGGGAAAACCCCGGAAGACATTGCCAAGGCCCGCAGTCAGTTTGACTTTGGACATCTGGCCGTCGCTGTTGTCGAGGTTCAAAAACCTTCGGAAAAAATCCCGGCGATTGAACAGACCTATTCTGCCGGGGCTGTTTGCCTTGCCTTGCTGAACGCCGCATTGGCCGCGGGCTGGGGTGCGAACTGGTTGTCTGGCTGGCAATCTCATGACCCCGCATTCTGTAAAGCAGCGTTCGGGTTGGCCGGTAACGAACGTCTGGCCGGGCTGATCCATATCGCCACCGAAGGGGCCATCCCGCCTGAACGCCCTCGCCCTGACATTGATGCACTGACCGACTGGGTTTCTGAATGATCATCCTCAACGCGTTTTTTGCAGCGCTCGGTCAGATTGGCGACCCCAAGTTCCGGTCGGTTTTGCTGCGTGGGATCGGCCTGACGATCCTTTTGCTCTTTCTTGCCTGTGCGGGCGCGATCTGGTTCATCAATTCCTTATCCGGCAGTGAAATCTCGCTGCCTTTTGTCGGCGAGGTGTCTTGGCTGAACGATGTGCTCAACTACTCGGGCATCTTTTTAGTGATGATATTGCCCGTATTCCTGATGGTGCCCGTGGCCTCGGCCATCACCTCGATCTTTCTGGAGGAGGTGGCGCAAGCGGTTGAAGACAAGCACTATACCCACCTGCCGCCCGTCCCTCGCATCCCGTTCAGCGAAGCGGTGATGGACGGTCTCAGCTTTATGGGTGTGTTGATTCTGGCAAACCTTCTGGCGCTGATCCTCTATGCCATGTTCCCCCCATTCGCGCCTTTCATCTTCTGGGCAATGAACGGCTTCCTGCTAGGGCGCGAGTACTTTACCTTGGCAGCCATGCGCCGGTTGGGGCGCGACGGGGCGCGTCAGTTGCGTGCGAAGCATGCCTCCACGATCTGGCTTGCAGGTACACTCATGGCTATCCCGCTCTCGGTCCCGCTGGTGAATTTGGTGATCCCAATTATCGGGGCCGCGACGTTCACCCACATCTATCACGCTGTGTCGGCCCGCACAGCCTAACGCCAATCAGCGGGGTTCCAGCTGGTTCAGCCAGTCGAAATCCCGCACCGAAATCCATCCGGACAGGATGATCCCTGCGATGATCGCCCACAGAACGAACGTGATACCGGTCGTGATCCACATCTTTTTCTTCATGTAGTGCACTTCTGGCGCGCCCGCATGGGTGCCCGGTACGATATCGCCCAGATCGCCCTGCGTTTTTATGCGAATGGGAAGTACTACAAGCAGCGTCAAAAACCAGATGACTGCAAACAGCACCAGCGCAGCGGTGATGGTCATTTCGGGCCCTCCGGGCTTTGCGTTATACCTGCTCTAGCTCGACCAGGCAGCCGTTGAAATCCTTGGGATGCAAGAACAAAACGGGTTTGCCATGCGCGCCAGTTTTTGGCTCGCCACTGCCCAACACACGCGCACCGGTTTCTTTCAGGTGATCGCGGGCGGCGATGATATCTTCGACCTCATAGCACACATGGTGAATGCCCCCTGAGGGGTTTTTTTCGAGGAACCCGTTGATCGGACTATCATCGCCCAGCGGATACAGAAGTTCGATTTTGGTATTGGGCAGCTCGATGAACACAACCGTGACACCATGATCCGGCTCATCCTGCGGTGCACCCACCTTAGCGCCCAGCGCAGCACGGTACTGCTCGGATGCAGCTTCTAGGTCGGGTACGGCGATGGCGACGTGGTTCAGGCGTCCGATCATATTAGTCTCCTATGGCTTGAGTTACATGGGTTATGGGGGTAGCCCCCGCAAAGAACAAGTGCGCCAAATCGCCCGTTAACCCTGTGTTAGCCAGAAGTTCCTAGCGTAAACCATCTGTTGGATAGGAGAGCTGACATGGACGATTCGGTCCCCTTCGCCACAACCATCGCCGCGCCCACGGCAACGCGGCCGCTGCTGGGACAAACCATTTTGGTCGTCGAAGACAGTCGCTACGCCTGCGATGCCATTCGTTTGATGTGCCTGCACAGCGGGGCAAGGATCAGGCGCGCAGACTGTCTGAAATCCGCTCGCCGTCATCTGCAGATCTATCGCCCGTCTGTCATTCTGGTCGATATGGGATTGCCGGACGGCTCGGGCGCAGATTTGATCGCTGAACTCAGCGCGGCCTCCCCACGGATCAGCGTGATTCTGGGCATGTCAGGCGATGATGGAAATCAGGCTGTAGCTCAGAGCGTCGGGGCGGATGGCTTCCTGCCCAAGCCTTTAAAATCCATGTCTTATTTTCAGAAATCTATCCTCGAATGCCTGCCCGAGGATCGACGCCCCAGTGGCCTGCATTCGGTCCGGGATGAAGTGATCCAGCCCGACCCCCTAGCTTATCAAGATGACATGGCCCATATCGCAGATGTTCTGGCCGGACCCACCGATCCACGCACCTTGGATTATGCCGCCCAGTTTCTGCAGGGCGTTGCGCGTGAGGCCGAAGATACTGTCCTTGCAGAAGCCGCGCGCAAGCTTGCCCATTCGCGCGTTCAAGGCACCCCGATCACTGCACTGGCTGCGCAGGTTGCGGGCCTTGTTCAAAGCCGCCTGGAACAGAGAGAGGCAATCTGAAATGGCAACCGCGTATTTTATCACCGCATCATTGCTGTTTGTCTGGATGTACCGCCACACCCGCCAAACCGCCCGTTCCATTCGCGTCAACCGAGAACGGTTGGAAAAGCTCGTCGACTAGCAGTGGGTTTCCGAAGTGTTTTACCCGCTCGCGCACTACTCCCCCGCTATGCGCGGAGGGAGGGATCGCAAATTGAGGGGCCTTTCAGCCGCAAATCGACCGATGTTTCGCGCTTCACCAGCTCGTGAGCAAAGTCTGGCCACGGTGATCTAATCCTGCGGAATGATCCGCAGACCCAGTTCCATCAACTGATCAGAGCTCGGATCAGAGGGGGCATCCATCATCAGGTCTTCTGCGCGTTGGTTCATCGGGAACATCATGACCTCACGGATATTGGCCTCATCGGCCAGCAGCATCACGATCCGGTCGATACCCGCTGCGCAGCCCCCGTGCGGCGGCGCACCATAGTGGAACGCGTTGAACAACGCGCCAAAGCGGGATTTGACTTCTTCCTCGCCATAACCCGCTAGCTCAAAGGCTTTCAGCATGATTTCCGGCTTGTGGTTCCGGATCGCGCCCGAGACCAGCTCATAGCCGTTACAGGCCAGATCGTACTGATAGCCGCGCACGTCCAGGGGATTGCCGTTCAGCGCCTCCATACCGCCCTGCGGCATCGAGAACGGGTTATGTTCAAAGTCGATGGCGCCGGTTTCCTCGTCCTGTTCATAGATCGGGAAATCCACAATCCAGGCAAAGGCAAAACGGTCATTTTCCGTCAGGTTCAGTTCTTCGCCGATGACATCGCGCGCCTTGCCAGCGACCTTCTCAAAGGCTTTCGGCTTGCCCCCCAGGAAGAACGCCGCGTCGCCGACGCCTAGACCCAGCTGCTGACGGATCGCCTCGGTCCGCTCGGGGCCGATGTTTTTGGCCAGCGGGCCAGCGGCCTCCATCCCTTCGCCCTGATCCCGCCAGAAGATGTAACCCATCCCCGGCAGACCCTCTTTCTGGGCAAAGGCGTTCATGCGGTCACAGAACTTGCGGCTACCCCCGGTCGGCGCTGGGATGGCGCGGATTTCGGTGCCTTCCTGCTCCAGCAGCTTTGCGAAAATCGCGAAGCCAGACCCGCGGAAGTGGTCGGAGACCACTTGCATTTTAATAGGGTTCCGCAGGTCGGGCTTGTCGCTGCCATACCACAGGGCCGCATCCTTGTAGGAAATCTGCGGCCAGTCCTGATCGACCTTACGGCCACCGCCGAACTCTTCAAACACGCCGGTCAGAACGGGCTGGATCGTGTCGAACACGTCCTGCTGCTCGACAAAGGACATCTCAAGGTCAAGCTGGTAGAAATCGGTGGGTGACCGGTCCGCGCGCGGGTCTTCGTCCCGGAAGCATGGTGCAATCTGGAAGTACTTGTCGAAACCCGACACCATGATCAGCTGTTTGAACTGCTGAGGCGCCTGAGGAAGCGCGTAGAATTTGCCGGGGTGCAGACGCGAGGGCACCAGAAAGTCGCGCGCGCCTTCGGGGGACGAGGCCGTGATGATCGGCGTCTGATATTCACGGAAGCCCTGATCCCACATGCGGCGACGCATCGAGGCCACAACGTCCGAGCGCAGGGTCATGTTCTGCTGCATCGCCTCACGGCGCAGGTCCAGATAACGATAGCGCAGGCGAGTTTCCTCGGGGTATTCCTGATCGCCGAACACCATCAACGGCAATTCGTCGGCAGCACCAAGAACCTCCAGCTCACGCACATAAACCTCGATCTCGCCTGTCGGCAATTTCGGGTTAATGAGATCAGCGTCGCGGGCTTTGACAGTGCCGTCGATGCGGATGCACCACTCGGACCGTACCTTTTCCAGTTCAGCAAATGCCGCACTATCGCCGTCGCACAAAACCTGGGTCACACCGAAATGGTCGCGCAGGTCGATGAACAGTACGCCGCCGTGATCTCGGACACGATGCACCCAACCGGACAGGCGGACGGTTTCACCAACATTGGCGGCGGTCAGAGCGGCGCAGGTGTGGCTGCGATAGGCGTGCATCGATCATATCCCTTCGGGCGCAGAATTCGTCGCGCCGATACACCCCGTCAGGCCCGGAAAGTCAAGGCAGGTCGCCCCGTCAAAACGGCCTTTGCACGTTGCCTGAATAGAAATACACACCCAGACCCACGGCAAAGATGATATTCCCCGCAATCGCGTGCAGCAAAACCGCGTAGAAGAACGAACCGCGCTTGCGATAGGCCCAGCTAAAGAACAGCCCACCAACAAAGGTCATGATGGCTACAATCCAGCTCCAATACATCAGATGCGCGAAGGAAAAGATGGCTGCGTTCAGCAAGTCGGCCCGGCGCCCTTCGGGTAGCAAGGCGTGATACCGGCGGAAGAATAGCGGCCGAAACAGCAACTCCTGTGGTAATGCAGACAGCAACGGATAGCCAACCCAGATGAAGGCCAGCAACTCGGGCCGGTACCGTAGAAGCGCAAAAGCCGCGTCCGGGCGTGTGACATAGATCAGCGCGATACAGAACGCAGCGGTCGCCCCTGCAAACAGCGCCAGTTCACGCAGCGACCAGTTCGCCCAGCCGTATCTTAGTTCGGCCCAGCGAAACCCCGGTGTCGCGTGCAGCAGAAGGATACCCAGACCGATGAAGGCGAATAGCGCCGGAAACATCCAGTTGGGCGGCAGGAAAACCGCGATGGCCAAAGGGGCTACGATGAAAAACAGGCAAAACTCAAACCTTAAGCGCGTCAGCGCGACCGGAGGGGTTGTTAATGCCGCGCTCCTATTCACAAGCTCACCAACTCAGCCGGGATCAGACCGCGCAGGGAATTCCCCATGTAAACCGCTTTCGCATCCTTCAAGTCGTTCAACGTCAGCACTGCCTCAGCATAATCCTGTTCCAGCAACTCTTCGCGCAAGATACCGGGCAACAACCCGCTCGATAGTTTCGGAGTTAAGTGACGACCGTCGCGTGTTTCAAGGAACAGATTGGTGATTGACCCCTCGCACAGCTCGCCCCGCTCGTTCAGGAACAACAACTCATCGACAGCTCTGGGCATCGACGCGCGCGCAGTATCATAGATCACACGACGGGTTGTTTTGTGGCGGAGCCAGATGTCATCGGAACTCAACTTGGTGTCAGAGACGGCAAGTCGCCAGAGTGAGGGATTGTCCGCCAGGGGGGCGGCTGTCAGATCGAACTGGCCAGCGACATCCATCGTTAGCCTGCACCGAAGGGCGACATCACACTCCACCTCGGACAACATCCCCCGCGCCGCCTCACGGTCGAAAGGCAAGGCCAGAGCCGATGCTGTTTGGCTCATACGGTTCAGGTGCCGATCCTCCCGCTTGAACCCTTGCCCGGGCTGAAAGCCCAGCGTTTCGATCAGGCGGAAATCAGGTTCAACTGGTGGACAAAGCGGGCTTTCCATAATGCCTCCTCGTATTCCGATGGGGCTGTGCTGTCCCAGACCACGCCGCCGCCGACATTCAGGGTCGCTTTGCCACCCTCCGCCATAAGCGTACGGATGGCGACGTTGAACTCGGACCGGCCATCCGGCGCGGCCCAGCCAATTGTGCCGCAATAGATGTCGCGCGGCCAAGGCTCCAACTCAGACAAAATCTCCATCGCGCGGATTTTGGGGGCACCGGTGATAGACCCACACGGGAACAGAGCCGTCAGGATGTCCGACAGCCCAGCACCAATCTGCAATTTTGCCCGCACCAGCGAAACCATCTGGTGCACGGTCGCGTAGGTTTCGACTTTGAACAGCTCAGGCACATGAACCGACCCCGGCAGGGCAACCCGGCTGATATCGTTGCGCAGCAGATCAACGATCATCAAGTTCTCGGCCCGATTTTTTTCGTCGCTGGACAAGAAGTTTCGGCGGCGGGCGTCCTCGGCCATATCCTCGCTACGTGGCTGTGTGCCTTTCATCGGACGCGTTTCGATCTGCCCAGCCTCATCTGTACGGAAAAACAACTCGGGCGAGCGGCTGAGCAGATCGGGCAATCCGTCTTGCTGAACCAACGCCCCGTGTCCGACCGGCTGGCCCGAGGTCAGCGCCGCATAAAGCGAGGCGCTGTCGCCGTCGATTTCCAGTTCAATCGGGAATGTCAGATTGGCCTGATAAATATCGCCCGCGCCGATTGCGTCATGCACGGATTTGAACGCCCGGCTGTATCGCGCCTCGTCCCAACGCGGCTGAAACTTTGATATACCGCCCGAGGCTTTGGGCAATTCGCTTTGCTTTGGCGGGTCATAGACACCAAAACACAGCAAAGGCAGCTTTCGCCCCTCTGGTAGACGCGCAGCCAGACGGGGCTCAAGCGTGCAGCCAAGCTCATAGCTGGCATAGCCGGCCAGCCACCCACCAGATGCGCGCGCCTCATCCAAAGCCGCCAGCGCATGCGGCACCTGATCCGCCCTGTCGGCGCGGATGATGTGGGATGGCCGGTCAAACCGGGTTCCCGGACCGGCAGGGCCCTGATCGAAACGAATACGCAAGTGCATCCTCATCAACAGTGCTGCGCGATATAGAGAATACGCCGCCAATGGAAAGAGAATAAAGCGGCAATTTGGCCTCGATTTCCGATACCTCTTGCACCTTTTGGCGCGAACCCTATAACGCAGGACAATTTGGGCACTGGGGCGGTGCCGGTGACTCGTACATTGTGAAGGGGCAAAGCCATGCCGAGAAGAACCGACATACAGTCGATTATGATCATCGGGGCGGGGCCCATTGTTATCGGGCAGGCATGCGAGTTTGACTATTCCGGGGCACAGGCCTGTAAGGCGCTGCGTGAAGAAGGCTATCGGGTCATTCTGGTAAACTCGAACCCCGCCACGATCATGACCGATCCCGGTCTAGCCGATGCCACCTATATCGAACCGATCACACCCGAAGTTGTCGCCAAGATTATCGAAAAAGAACGCCCCGACGCCTTGCTGCCCACGATGGGCGGACAAACCGGCCTGAACACCTCGCTCGCATTGGAAGAAATGGGCGTGCTCGAAGAATTCGGTGTTGAGATGATCGGCGCGAAACGCGACGCGATCGAGATGGCCGAAGACCGCAAACTGTTCCGCGAGGCGATGGACCGGCTGGGAATCGAAAACCCCAAGGCCGAGATCGTGACCGCCCCCAAGAACGCAGAGGGCAAGAAAGACCTGGAGGCCGGCGTGGCGCTGGCCCTGGAGACCCTTGAAACGGTCGGCCTTCCCGCCATCATCCGCCCGGCCTTTACGCTGGGCGGCACCGGCGGCGGTGTGGCCTATAACCGTGAGGATTATATCCATATTTGCCGCTCGGGCATGGATGCATCGCCCGTGGGTCAGATCCTGATCGACGAGAGCCTGCTGGGCTGGAAAGAGTACGAGATGGAGGTGGTGCGCGACACCGCCGACAACGCCATCATCGTGTGTTCCATCGAAAACGTCGACCCGATGGGCGTGCATACCGGTGACTCGATCACTGTGGCCCCGGCGCTCACGCTGACCGACAAAGAATACCAGATCATGCGCAATCACTCGATTGCAGTGCTGCGCGAGATCGGTGTGGAAACCGGCGGGTCGAACGTGCAATGGGCGATCAACCCTGTTGATGGCCGGATGGTCGTGATCGAGATGAATCCGCGTGTATCGCGGTCCTCGGCGCTGGCGTCCAAAGCGACCGGATTCCCGATTGCCAAGATCGCCGCAAAGTTGGCCGTGGGCTACACGCTAGATGAATTGGACAATGACATCACCAAGGTCACGCCCGCCTCATTCGAGCCGACCATCGACTATGTCGTCACCAAGATACCAAAATTCGCCTTCGAAAAGTTCCCCGGCTCTGAACCCCACCTGACCACCGCGATGAAATCGGTGGGAGAGGCCATGTCCATTGGCCGCACCATCCACGAATCGATGCAAAAGGCGCTGGCCTCTATGGAATCAGGCCTGACCGGTTTTGATGAGGTCGAAATCCCCGGTTTGAATGTGGGTGTCTGGGACGCAGCGGACGACAAGGCTGCCGTGATCAAGGCGATCAGCCAGCAAACTCCGGATCGTCTGCGTACCATAGCACAAGCGATGCGACACGGCCTGAGCGATGACGAGATTTTCGGCGTTACCAAGTTCGACCCCTGGTTCCTGTCCCGTATCCGCGAGATCGTCGAGGCCGAGCAAGAGGTCCGCAAAAACGGCTTGCCGATAACCGAAGAAGGCATTCGCAGGCTGAAGATGCTGGGCTTCACCGATGCGCGTCTGGGTAACCTGACCGGTCGGGATGAGGACAATGTCCGCCGTGCCCGTCGCAATCTGGGCGTGACCGCCGTCTTCAAACGCATCGACACCTGCGCCGCCGAATTCGAAGCGCAGACGCCCTATATGTATTCGACCTATGAGGCGCCAATGATGGGCGAGGTTGAGTGCGAGGCACGCCCCAGCGACCGCAAGAAGGTCGTTATCCTTGGCGGCGGCCCGAACCGGATCGGTCAGGGGATCGAGTTCGATTATTGCTGCTGCCACGCCTGTTTCGCGCTGACCGACACGGGGTATGAGACCATCATGGTCAACTGCAACCCCGAGACGGTCTCGACCGACTATGACACCTCGGACCGTCTGTATTTTGAACCGCTGACCTTCGAGCACGTCATGGAAATTCTAACGAAGGAACAGGAAAACGGCACATTGCATGGCGTCATCGTTCAGTTCGGCGGCCAGACCCCGCTGAAACTGGCCAACGCGCTAGAGGCCGAAGGCATTCCGATCCTCGGCACCACCCCGGATGCAATTGACCTGGCCGAAGACCGCGAGCGGTTCCAGGCTCTGGTGAACGATCTGGGTCTGAAACAGCCGAAGAACGGCATTGCCTCGACCGATGCCGAAGCGCTGGCCATTGCGGATGAGATCGGGTTCCCACTGGTGATCCGCCCCTCTTACGTTCTGGGTGGCCGCGCGATGGAAATCGTTCGTGATGTGGACCAGCTCAAACGCTACATCAACGAGGCCGTGGTGGTTTCGGGTGACAGCCCTGTTCTGCTGGACAGCTACCTGGCAGGTGCGGTTGAGCTAGATGTGGATGCCCTGTGTGATGGTACCGACGTTCACGTCGCGGGCATCATGCAGCATATCGAAGAGGCCGGAGTGCACTCAGGCGACTCGGCTTGTTCGCTGCCGCCCTATTCGCTATCGAAAGAGATCATCGCGCAGATCAAGGATCAGACGTTCAAACTGGCCAAGGCGCTGAACGTCGTGGGCCTGATGAACGTTCAGTTCGCGATCAAGGATGACGAGATCTATCTGATCGAGGTGAACCCGCGCGCCTCGCGCACCGTGCCCTTCGTCGCTAAGGCCACCGATAGCGCAATTGCGTCCATCGCGGCGCGGTTGATGGCGGGCGAGAAGCTTTCGAACTTCCCGCAACGCCCGCCCTATCGGGAAGGTCAGGACACCAAGATCGCCGATCAGATGACACTGGCCGACCCGGACATGCCTTGGTTCTCGGTGAAAGAGGCGGTTCTGCCCTTCGCCCGGTTCCCCGGTGTCGACACCATTCTTGGCCCCGAAATGCGCTCAACCGGTGAGGTCATGGGCTGGGATCGTGACTTCCCACGCGCATTCCTCAAGGCTCAGATGGGCGCTGGCATGGTCCTACCGACATCGGGCCGCGCGTTTATTTCGATCAAGGATGCCGACAAAACCCCCGCGATGCTCGAAGCCGCACAGGTTTTGTCCGCACAGGGCTTTGCCCTTGTCGCCACCCGCGGCACGCAAAGCTGGCTGGCGGAACAGGGCGTTGCCTGCGATCTGGTCAACAAAGTCTATGAAGGCCGCCCGGATGTGGCAGACATGCTGAAAGACGGTCAGGTGCAGCTGGTGATGAACACAACCGAAGGCGCCCAGGCGGTTGAAGACAGCAAGGTCATCCGTTCCGTCGCCCTCTACGACAAGATCCCTTATTTCACCACAGCCGCCGCCAGCCACGCCGCCGCACTGGCCATCAAGGCGCAGGCCGAAGGCGATGTCGAGGTACAGTCACTGCAGGGGTAAATTCCCCAAAGAGTAGAGCAAAACCCCCGGTCGCGAACCGGGGGTTTTTCATTTAAGCAGCGGATTGCTCGGCCGCCTGAAGCCGCTCATCCCGCTTGAAAAACAGCATGTAGAACACGGGTGCGGCGACCATCGTCAAGACGGTAGCAAAGGCAAGACCACCCATAATCGTCACCGCCATCGATACAAAGAACGCATCTGTCAGTAGCGGGGCCATGCCCAGAATCGTGGTGATCGCGGCCAGCATGACCGGGCGCAGACGCGAGATTGAGGCTTCGATGATCGAGTCCTGTAACGGTTTGCCGGTTGCGCGGACCAGATCGATTTCCTCAACCAGTACAATGCCATTCTTGATCAGCATCCCCGACAGGCTCAGCAGACCCAAAAGCGCGGTAAAGGTGAAGGGCAACCCGGTGCCCAACAGGCCAATCACCACTCCGTTCACGGACATCGGTACCAACAGCCAGATAATGATCGGTTGACGGATCGCGTTGAACAACAGAACTGAGATCAGTACCATGATCAATAAGCTGAGCGGCAGTTGCCGCCCGAGGCTTTCTTGCGCATCACGAGAGTTCTCAAACTCGCCGCCCCATTCCATTTTGTATCCAGGTGGCAGATCAATAGCCTCAATCGCATCTCGAACCTCAGAATGCACCTGAGCTGCCGTGAAGCCGGGCGGAATGTCGGCGCCGACCGTGATGGTTAGAACACGATCGCGCCGGTGGACCAAAGTGTTCAGCGAACGGTATTCAAAACCATCCACCATCTGTTCGATCGGAACAAAACGCTGCGATTGATCGGAATATACCACCTGATCGACGATCGAATATTCGCCATCGGCCGGGCGACGCAGGATAATCGGGATCAGGCGGTCTCGCTCACGTAGCACGCCGCCCGTGATCCCGTCGGTTGAGAACTGCAAGGTCGCTGCGATGTCTTCCCGCGTCACCCCAGCCGTCTGCGCCCGTTCGGTCGCATAGATCGGTTGTATCGCAAGCTCTTGCTCGCGCCAGTCATGAGAGATGTTCAACGCATTCGGCGAAGTGGACGCCATGCGCTGCACCGCTTCGTCTGCCAGTTGCCGCAGGATCACCGGGTCGCTGCCCGAAAAACGTGCCTGGATCGGGTCGCCGCCGCCAGGTCCAAAGACCAGCCGCTTGGTCCGGAACTCACCTTCGGGGAACTGGACAGAGCCAAACTCTTCCAGATCAGCCTGCAACAGCGGGATGTCCTCCAGCGTTTCGGTACGGATGATCATATGACCATAGCTTGGGTTCGGGTCCTCTGCCGAATAGGTCAGCATAAACCGCGTAGCCCCCTGCCCGACAAAGGTTGTGACCGAAACGACATCATCCCGTTCATTCAACCACTCTTCGAACACGGCCATGTCTTCGGCGGTACGGGCGACGGTTGTACCTTGCGGCAGTTTGTAGTGCACGAAGAACAGCGGTGTATTCGAATCCGGGAAAAACTGTTGCTTTACAAGCCCAAAACCGGCGTAGCATGCGACAGTGACTGCAACCAACCCAACAACAACCAGCCACCTCAACCGCAATGCACCGCGCAGGATCGATCCGTAGATTCGGAACAGAATCCCGCCATAAGCGTCTACGTCCCCCTCTGCACCCTGTTTGAAGAAATAGTGCCCCAACATTGGTGTCACTGTGATCGCCAACACCCAGCTGAGCAGAAGTGAGATCCCAATCACCGCGAATAGCGAGAAAAGGAACTCTCCGGTTGCGTCCGAACTCAGGCCGATACCGGCAAAGGCCATGATCCCGATGACCGTCGCACCAAGCAGCGGTATTTGCGTTTTTGAAGCGACCTCTTCCGCCGCATCGCGAGAGGGTTTGCCACGCAGCATGGCAATCTGCATCCCCTCGGCGACAACGATGGCGTTGTCGACCAGCATCCCCATCGCAATGATCAATGCGCCAAGCGAAATCCTCTCCATCTCAATCGAGAACAACGCCATAAAAAGCAGCGTGCCGACCACAGTCAGCAACAGAGTCGACCCAACAACAACGGCGGCCCGCCAGCCCATGAACAGGCCCAACACGGCAACCACGATGGCTACCGACATCGCTAGGTTCACCAGAAAGTCATTGGATGCCTGCTCGACCACAACATGCTGCTGATAGATCGGCAGGATGTCGACACCATAGGGGATCGCGATATCAAGCTCAGCAAATTTTGCGTCTACGCGTTTGCCGACTTCGACGATGTTTTCGGTCGACAGACCCGCCACACCCAACGTAAAGGCCTCGACCCCGTCAAACCGGATGATTACGTCAGGGTCGGTCTGCCGCGCGCGGTAGACGTTGGACATATCAAACAGGTTAATCACCTGCCCCTGCGAACCAACCGATAGCCCGGCGATAGCGGACACGCTGTCAGACCCTTCGGCCGTTAGAATCGTGGTGCGATCATCGGCTGACCGCACCGACCCCGATGCGTTGACGGAATCGGCGTTGGAAATCGCCTCGTTAATCGCCTGAATCGGAACGTTCTGATTGACAGAAATCGCAAGATCGGGCTCGATAAATATCGCCTCTTGCGGCAAGCCTTGAACCTCGACATCCGCAACGCCAGACACGGTCAGCAATTCGCGCCTCAGAAAGGTCGCCAGTTCATGCTTTTCTGCGTCCGAAAACCCCTCGGCTGTGACCGCATAGAACAGACCGAACACATCCCCAAAACCGTCATTGACGAAGGGCTGGTCGACCCCCGAGGGCAGCCCACGCGCCGCATCGCGTATCTTGGCACGCAATCGGGTCCAGACGGCGGGTAGCTCGGTGCCATCATAGGTGGATTTGATCTCAACCTCGATCAGGGATCGCCCGGGCTGATTAACTGACGTGATCGTGTCCACCTCACCCATCTGCTGAATGGCCGATTCAAGGGGCTCGGACACTTCCAGCGCCACCTGTTCGGCCGTCGCACCAGGGTACTGCGTGACAATAACGGCGTTTTTGATGGTAAAGGCCGGGTCTTCCAAGCGACCCAATGACAGAAACCCCCAGATACCACCGAACAAGGCAATGAGGATGATCAGCCACGTATAGATTGGCCGGTCAATCGAGGCGCGCGCGATGTTCATATCTCAGCCCCTCAGTTGGCGAAGCCGGTAAAGCGGCGCACCGCCTGACCATCTTTCAGCACAGCCCCTCCCGCGACGACAATCTCGTCGCCGCTGGACAAGCCTGTCAGCACCCGAACATCGCCCGACTGGGTTGGCTCGATTGTAACGGGCACACGGCGCACGGTGCCCTCATCGGCGCCAGCAGGGGAAAACACCATCACTGAGAGCGCGCCGCTGGCGTCAGCGACAATAGCGGTTGCGGGAATTGTAATGCCCCGATTGTGATCCTGTACCTGCGCAGTCACGGTCACAGAGGACCCAGGTAGAATCTGCAGACCCTCAGGTGGGGTCAGGCCGAACTGAATGCGAAAGGTCTGCCCGACGCTGGAGGATTCGGCATCAAATTCGCGAATCTCCAAAGGAAACACTTCATCGCTGACCGGGAACTTCGCGGTCAGGACAATGTCATCCTGCTGCCCGGTACGCTGAAATAGGATTTCCGGCACATCTACTTCGATCCGCAGCTCGGACATATCGTGGATCCGCACAATGGGCGTACCCGACGAGACAGTTGTAAAGGCTTCGACCGCACGGCTGGACACCAGCGCATCGAAGGGAGCGGTTAGGGTTGCATGTTCCAGCTCGTATTCCGCATCGCGAAGGGCGATAGCCGCCAACTGGGCGTCAGTCACGGCGTCATCGACGGCAACCTGGCTGGCAGTTGTTCCGCGCAGGCGTGACAAGCGGGCTTCGGTCCGGTCTGCCTGTTCCTTTTGCAGCTTTGCCCGATCCAAACGCAGCTGAAAGGGTTCCTGATCAAGGCGCGCAATCAGCTGGCCCTTGGGGATGACAAACCCTTCGGTGACCGGCATTTCGACAATCTGACCTGACACCTGAAAGGCCAGATCGACGGTCTGCCGCGCCGCGACGCGCCCGAAGAACTGGCGTGAAAACCCCGGCATCGTCTCCTGCACCAGCATCAACTTAACTGGCTTGGCGACATCTTGTGCAGCCAGTGGCGACGAAAGAACAGTCAGGGCAAGGCCCAGAGAAGTCAGCAATTTCATTTCTTCAGTCCCTCGGGAATTCCCGTTTTCAGAATGGTATCACGGATTTTATGCGCCAGTTGCGCAAATTGAGCGGTTTCGTCCGCATTCAGACCCGAGGCACGATGGAACAATGCCCCGGCTTCGGCGACCAGCATGTTTCGGGCATCTTCGCCTTTCGGGGTCAAAACTAACAACCAGGCGCGCCGATCCATTGGGTCACGCTCCCGCTTGAGGTACCCCGACTTCTCCAGCGCATCTGCCGTCGCCGTGATCGTGGACGGAACGGTCAGCATATCAGCCGCTAGAACGCCCATACGCTTGGGTTGATCCAGCTTGATCAACATGTGGCATTCGGGATGGCTCAGCTCTGTTTCGATGCTCTCAAACGCCTCTTCCAGTTTCCAGTACAGGGCATAGACCCCCATTATGGACTGAATTTCAGGACTCAGGCGGCAAAGTCTTTCGCTGACATCTTCTGACAAAGGATTTCTCCACTTAGGTGGTCGCCATATACTTCATTATCTGAACTATTCAAGTTATGAAGCTGCGCTAAGGCAAGCTCGCGCTCATTCCCTTGGGTCAACTCCCCTTGATCAAAACCCCTGGTGACTGCATTTTAGGCGGATTCGAAACTTTCAGGACCCGTCATGCATACGCCCGCCATCACCGGTACTGGTGTTTTCACGCCAGAAAACGTCATCACCAACGCTGAGCTTGTTCAAGCGTTCAACGCCTATGCTGATAAGCAGAACGCCGAAAACGCCGAAGCCATTGCTAATGGTGAATTGGAACCGATGCAGCATTCCTCGGAAGAGTTCATCGTAAAGGCCTCTGGCATCGAAAACCGCTATGTCATGGACAAGACCGGCGTCCTTGATCCGGACAAGATGTACCCAGCACTGCGTCAGCGCAGCGATGATGAACCGGGTATCATGACGGAAATGGCCATCGACGCTTGCAACAAAGCACTGGCGCAGGCCGGGCGCACGGCTGCGGATGTCGATCTGGTCATTTGCGCGGCTTCAAACCACGAACGGGCCTATCCCGCGGTTGCGATTGAAATCCAACAAGCCCTGGGCATTGACGGGTTCGGGTTCGACATGAATGTCGCCTGCTCATCGGCCACATTCGGCATTCAAGCCGCGGCTGACATGGTGCGGTCTGGTTCAATTCGGGCTGCGCTGGTGGTGAATCCCGAGATATGTTCGGGTCATCTGGAATGGCGAGATCGAGATTGCCACTTCATCTTCGGCGACGTGGCAACGGCAACTCTGATCGAACGGATCGAGGACGCACAAGGGCCTCATTTCGAGATTCTCTCGACCCGCTGCGCCACGGCATTTTCCAACAACATTCGCAACAACAACGGCTTTCTGCGCCGTTCGCGCCCCGACGGGATGGATGATCGCCGCGACATGCAGTTCATGCAGAACGGGCGCAAAGTCTTCAAAGAAGTGCTGCCAATGGTCAGCAAACATATAAGCGATCACATGAGCGCCGAAGGCGTTGGCAGCGAAGACCTCAAACGTCTTTGGTTGCATCAGGCCAACAAGACCATGAACGATTTTATCGGCAAAAAGGTTCTGGGCCGTGAGCCGGAAGCGGATGAGCAGCCCAACATCCTTCAGGATTACGCCAACACATCATCTGCCGGTTCGATTATCGCGTTCTCAAAGCATTCGGACGATTTGGAAGACGGAGATATCGGCCTGATCTGTTCGTTTGGCGCTGGCTATTCGGTCGGATCGGTGATCGTGAAACGCCACATCTGACTAGGGTCCTGGCACATCTGTCACGCGGAAAATCTGGAACACCGCGTCAGCGCTGGTAGGTATCTCCACCACGTTTTCTGGCAACTTGTCCTGGATCATACCTGCCGGGAACCCAACGCCATCCGAGACGCTGGACCAGTACTCAGCCCGAGGATGGGACTTGCAGATCAGAATGTAGTCCACGCCCAGTTCGCTGAGGCGCGGACCAGCATCGGTCGATTCGGACCGGAACAGATCAATCTGTGCCAGCATACCGGCCTTGTTCCGGTGATAGTTCCCCGCCAAGACCGAATGATCCGTGTATCGCAGGATCTGAGCGGCATAGTCGAAATCAGCGAGGATGAAACCCGGCTCAAGCTCCTGCAGCGGAAGAATGGCCTGCTGGGTGTTACATTCAAAAGCCGGTGCCGCTGTTTGCTCAGCCCCCGGTTCGTCCGAGGCCGTTTGGGGCGCAACACGATCCTCAATCGCGGAACCCGTTTTCGGTGACATGAAGACGACAAACAGAATCATCAGAATCCCAAGGGCCGAGCGGCCCTCGGCCCTGTATCTGCGATACATCACGGCCAAGACCTGCGCCTGTACGGCGACCAGTGACATGGTGAGGAACGTCATCAGTCGGGACTGATACAAGAACAGAACAAGCCCCGCAGCAATCAGGCTCAGAAACAGTGTGTATTCAATTTTCGCATCGCTCCTTCGGATGAACATCACAGATGCAAGGATCAGGAAAATCGAGATCAGGATCAGGGCAATCGTCTCACCTGCATGTCTTTGCAGGACCATCAGAACGTTCTGAGATTCGGTGATCTGGCTAAGCCAGAATTGCCTGATGGCCAGCGGCATTTGATCAATTGGGTTTCCAAGACAATAGGGTGCATAAACATACGCCGCGAACACCGCGACGGCTGCAACCAACACAAGGCTTGTGAAACGCCCCCAGACAGCGCTTTGAGAAGTTAAGGCAGCTGCAACAAACAATCCCAGCGCTGCCAGGCTAAGTGGCAATGCGACGCTGAGCGTCAGAGCATCGCAGCCTGGATAGAAGAAACTGGTGCGGCTGGCCGTCACAAGGATTGCCACCGACAAACTCGCCAAAATCCCAAGGCACATCGCGATGGTTGTGCGCCGGGCCTCGGCCCCCGTTAGGGCCCAGTCGAGCGCCGCAAAAACTGCGATCAAGGAAATCTGCGCCAGCGACTCAGTGCCGATCGACAGGGACAGTGCCAGACACGCACCCAACCACAAGCCGGCGTACCGCCTGTCTAGCCGTTGTGCAAAGAACATCAGTGCTGCCGCAAACAGCAGAATCTGCAAACCGTGGTGATCAAAGGAATACTGATCGAACTTGCCTGAGTTCAGCAGGGCCAAAACGCCAAAAAGCAGCGCTGCAACCGCCCCTTCACGCTCGCCCAACGCGCCGCCTGTGGCTGCAAAAGCCCAAAGGGTGAGACCCGCCAGCAAGGTAGGCCAGACAAAGCCGGTAACCGCAAAGGCGGCTTCAGACGGCAGGAACAAAGCGCCGAATTCATATAGTGCCAAAATCGGTGCATCCACGAACCGGGACCAATGCATCAGCGTCCCTTCGCCTAGACCCAAACGATGCTGATAGGGATCGAACCACCCCTGCCCGTTTCGCAGATCCTGAACCGAGACCCAGCGCATGAAATCATCCGGCCCATCAATCGGGCCCGCCAAAGTCATCAAGGCGACAAGGATCACCAAAGCAAACCAGTACAGGCGGAAAACCAACCTGTCGGACAGGATGCTATACGCCTCATGCCGTGTGTTCATTTTGGATTGCCTTTGACCGACCTGCCTTGGTCGCTTTCATATCCACCAGAAATGACGGAATTGAGGCACCAGGCATCCGCACCAGAGCCTTGGCGCATCACGGGGGGTCGCCCCTTACTCAGCTGACGCTTTCTTCTTCCAGATGCAGCTTCATCTCGATCAGGACCTGTTGCAGAAGGCTGGTTTCTTTCAGCAAACGCTTGGCCTCGTTCACGGTGATGATACCGTCTTCGATAGCGGCCTGGTATTCTGTCATCAGCATCGCAAAACGCTGGCTCAGTGCGATGACATCCGAGTTTACGCCGCCCGTACGAGGGGCATCAGTGTTCCGTCCATCATAGGACAGTGTGATGTTTTTGAGATCAGCCAACGCCGAGGTGACATGCGGATAGGATGCGGCGTTTTCAAGTCGGGCGACCGCATCCACGGGCATGAACCGGTCGGCATGTTCCGCGTTGTCGGAATAATACCGGCCAAGTGTGGCCTTGGATTTTCCGGTGATCTCGCAGGCCGCCTCGATTCCGACGTCTTTGACCAGCGCCTCGGTGTGTTTCTTCAGATAAGCCCCGATATCTGCCATTGTTTTACCTTTGTTACCTGCATCCGCTCTTCCACCGCTCAAATTGGGGGAAAGCGCCGGGAAATTTCCCATAACAGAGTCATAATTGAAATGTCATACATTGGCTATCCCTCAGATATGCGGGGGATTTTGTGAGTGAGTGGCGGCAGTTCCTGCCGGTAACGAGTGAACGTGAGGCAAGATTATTGGGTCTCACGCTGTTCAGGCCTAATGAAGGCCGATAGCGTCGCTGTTGTAGGCGCATGGGTTCCATCCCCAAAGAGCCTGTGCTCGACCTTTGCAACTGCAATGGCGGCGTCTATTCTTTCAGGTGTTTTTCTGAAGCCTTGTTCCGTCCGCCGATGCGATTTAGACCCGGCCCATGGCAAAGCTGTATTTTAACTATTCAACCATGAACGCGGGCAAATCGACCGTGTTACTGCAGGCCTCGCACAACTATCGTGAGCGCGGCATGGAAACTTATTTGATGACGGCAGCCGTTGACGGGCGCGCCGGTCAAGGCCGTATCGCATCGCGTATCGGGATTTCGGAACAGGCAGACACCTTTCGGCCCGATGATGATGTGTTTGTGATGATTGATGCCCGCTTGAAACGCGGCGCCGTCGCTTGTGTCTTCATTGATGAGGCTCAGTTTTTGTCTGAAGATCAAGTCTGGCAACTGGCCCGCGCGGTCGATGACCTGAATGTCCCGGTTCTGGCCTACGGGCTGCGCGTCGACTTTCAGGGCAAGTTGTTTCCCGGCTCTGCCGCACTGTTGGCCCTGGCCGATGAAATGCGCGAGGTTCGCACCATCTGCAAATGCGGGCGCAAAGCCACAATGGTGATTCGTCAGGACGCGAACGGCAATGCCATCATGGAAGGCGCGCAGGTGCAGATCGGCGGGAATGAGACCTATGTCTCACTTTGCCGCAAACACTGGCGCGAGGCTGTCGGCGACTAGGGTCTAGAGCCGACTCAAAGTGTGTTCAGTGCATACGGCCGCCCAGAGGAACATTTCCATCCGGTCCGATCAACATGATCTCACCGCTTTCGTCGGGCAGACCCAGCACCAGCACTTCGGACATAAATTTGCCAATCTGGCGCGGCGGAAAATTGACCACGGCCATGACCTGTTTGCCCACCAAAGTGGCGGGATCGTAATGGGCTGTGATCTGGGCCGAGGTTTTCCGCTCACCAATCTCATCACCAAAATCGATCCACATCTTGATCGCGGGCTTGCGGGCTTCGGGATATGGTTCGGCACGGATAACCTCACCAACCCGGATATCTACTTTCAGAAAGTCATCAAAGCTGATTTCAGGCACGAGACAATTCCTTCGACCGATCGGTCGCAGCTTTGACCGCGCGGTGAAGAAGATCGGGGAAGCCATCCTCTTCGTCCATCAACACCTCAAGCGCAGCCTGAGTGGTGCCGTCGGGTGAGGTGACGTTGACGCGTAGCTGCGTCGGGTCGTCTTCGGCAGCGATGGCAAGCGCCCCTGCCCCGGCAACCGTGGACTTCGCCAGTTTCATGGCCAGATCATCCGGCAACCCTTGCGCTGCACCCGCAGCCGCCAGTGTTTCAATCAAATGGAACACATAGGCCGGACCTGAACCGCTGACACCGGTGACCGCATCAATCTGCGCCTCTTCCGACAGTCGGACGGTTTCGCCAATCGCAGCAAGAAGGTCCTCGGCCAGGTTCAGGTCCTCCTCGCTTACATGCGCATTGCCAATCATCGCCGTGATCCCCCGCCGGATCGCCGCCGGTGTGTTGGGCATGGCGCGAATGATCGGGGTGCCTGCGCCCAAAACACTCTCGAATGTTGCAATCGACGTACCCGCGGCGACAGACACGAACAGGCTGCCACCACCGCCCAGCACCTGAATGGCAGGCAGAGCATCCCCCATCATCTGCGGTTTAACGGCAACCAGAACAACAGCAGGCGCGTTCGGCAATGTAGTGTTGATATGAACGCCCTGCGCCCGCAGCCAATCTGAGGGATAAGGATCGATCACCCAAACGGATGAAGCGGGCAGACCGTGTTCCAGCCAACCCGCCAACATCGCGGACCCCATCTTTCCGCAACCCAAAAGCACCAGGCCGTTTTCGGCCACGCGCGACATGTCCATGATTGCCCCTCCCCTTACATATCGGTTCGGGGCAAAGCTTTACGCCCGGCCGTATGCCTCTGCAATGGCAACCTGTATCGCATCTTCCGGATCGCGATTGCCCCATGTGACCAGTTGAATTGCGGGGTAGTAGCGTTCAGCGCTCATGACCGCAGCTGAGATCATGGTGTTGATCTGATCCGGGCTGGCCATCTGGCCACCAGCCAGAACCAGGCCATAACGGTAGACCATCAGTTTCTGGTTTGCCCAGTAGGTGAATGCACCGGCCCAGCACTGATCATTCATCTTGTTCAGCAGTTCATAAAGCTCGCTCTCACGCTCGGATGGGGGTTCCATCTCGAACGAACAGACCATGCGCAGTGTTTCGTCATAGTTCGACCAGGCCAACGTGATCGAATATGTCCGCCACTGCCCTTCAACCGCCATAGCAATCTGATCGTCCCCAATACGATCAAAATCCCAGTCGTGATGTTCGGCCAGGTGTTCAACAATATCGATTGGATGAAGGTCTTCTTCGAGAAACTGCTCGGAAAGGGCCATAATGCCACCTCACTAATCTCTAGCATGTTGGGGCTGGCAGCGCCCCAGCGCTAGTTGCCTGCTCTACAAGCCGGGCTTCCCCCGTAGGCCTGTACTAAATATGGTGCGACGCGAGGCGAGTTCTGGCAACCCTATTTCTTGGGGATAACAGCAATAAGTTGTGGACAGCTGGCAACGACGATCAAAATATTGGCGTTGGATGCAGCTTTGTCTTGATTAAATCCTGCAAGGCGGCAAGATGCACAACACCGCACAAACCGGGAAAGGTCTGCGCGGTGCTCGGTGTTTTCAGAAAATCAAACGTGTGGGCGTTACTTGTCCTGTTTCGCCTCAAGCGCGGCTATGCGGGCTTCGAGCGCCGTGTTCTCCTCACGCGCTTTCTGAGCCATCGCGCGCACCGCATCAAACTCTTCCCGCGTTACGAAATCCCGGTCTGCCAACCAGCGGTCCAGCATTGATTTCATCGCGTTCTCGGCCTCTTCCCGTGCGCCCTGCGCCACGCCCATGGCGTTGGTCATCAACTGAGAGACATCGTCGAGGATCTTGTTGCGGGTTTGCATGGCTTTACTCCAATAGCGCTGTTGTTCTCTATATGGGGAATGTTTGGCGCAGGCTCAAGGTTGACTTGCCATGCAAACCCCGGGCAATGAGACGCACATGCAGGCTGTTCTGAATTTCCCCGATCTGTCGCCCGAACTCTTCTCGATCTCTCTATTCGGGATGGAATTCGCCCTGAGGTGGTACGCGCTGGCCTATATCGCTGGTATTCTGATTGCCTGGCGTATGGCTATCATTGCCTTGCGGCGACCTGCGTTGTGGCGCAACAATGCACCGCCGATGCAGCCCGAACAGCTGGAGGACCTGATGACCTGGATCATTCTAGGCGTCATCCTCGGTGGGCGCCTTGGTTTCGTTCTGTTTTATCAACCAGCCTACTACCTAACGCACCCGGTGGATATTCTTAAGGTCTGGCAAGGTGGTATGGCCTTTCATGGCGGTCTGTTGGGGGTTATTCTTGCGTCTTACCTCTGTGCGCGTCGTCATGCCCTACCGATCCTGTCGTTGGGCGATCTGGTGGCCTATACAGTGCCGCCCGGGCTATTGCTGGGACGTCTGGCCAATTTTACCAATGCCGAATTATGGGGCCGCCCGAGTGAGCTGCCTTGGGCTGTGATCTTCCCCGGCACTGCCGCGCAGGATTGCCCCGGCGTCGTTGCGGGCTTTTGCGCGCGTCATCCATCGCAGCTTTATGAAGCCGCGCTTGAAGGGTTGATCTTGGGTGCCGTACTTCTGTGGCTGGTCTATCGCCGCGGTGCCTTTCGAAAACCCGGCCTGATCATGGGCGTATTCCTTGCGGGCTATGGCGCCTCACGGTTCATTGTCGAATTCTTTCGGCAACCGGATGCTCAGTTCGTCTCACCCGGCAACCCCTTGGGCCTGGCCTGGCATGTCGGAGGCTACGGTCTGACAATGGGTCAGGCATTATCGCTTCCCATGATCGCTATTGGTCTGTGGTTTGCTCTGCGTGCCCGGCGGGTGGCATGACGCTAAAGGACCATCTGATCGGTCGCATTCACCATGACGGCCCAATGAGCGTGGCTGACTTCATGTCCGAATGCCTGCTGCATCCCACGCTGGGTTACTACAACACGCGCGACCCGTTTGGGGCGGAAGGGGATTTCATTACCGCCCCCGAGATCAGCCAGATGTTTGGGGAACTGATCGGTCTGTCACTTGCACAAAGCTGGATGGATCAGGGATGCCCAAGCCCGTTTACACTGGCCGAGCTAGGCCCCGGACGCGGGACTTTGATGTCCGATATCCTGCGCGCCACCCTGCAGGTTCCAGGATTTCGCGAAGCAGCGCAGATTTATCTGGTCGAAGCTTCGCCCGCGCTTAGACAGGTTCAGGCGAAAACGCTGGGCCAGTACACGCCCAACTGGATCGGTACCGCCACCGAACTGCCCGAACAGCCCCTGTACTTGGTCGCCAATGAGTTCTTTGACGCCCTGCCCATTCGCCAGTTCATCCGAGAGGGCGAAGGTTGGCGTGAACGACGGATTGGCGTGACTGAAGACGGTCTTGCATTCGGTCTGGGACCTAATGCGCCTCAGATTGCCTTAAACGACAGGCTTGGCGACACCAAGGATGGCGACCTTGTCGAACTGTGCGCGACCGCAACCCCGATCGTGACGGATATCGCCAATTGCATCGCCTCCCATGGCGGATTGGCTTTGATCATCGACTACGGCGATTGGCGCTCGCTGGGCGATACGCTGCAAGCCGTTAAGGCGCATGAGAAAACCAGACCATTGGACGATCCGGGGCAATCCGATCTGACCGCGCATGTCGATTTTGAGCGGCCGGCAATGGCCGCCCGTGCTTCAGGATGCGCGCATACCCGGCTGACGCCACAAGGCGTGTTTCTGGAACGATTGGGGATCACCACACGCGCGCAGGCATTGATAAGAAACCTGAACGTGCCAGAGCAGAAACGCCTTATCAGCGCACATCGCCGGTTGACGCATCCTGATGAAATGGGAAACCTGTTCAAAGTGCTGGGCCTGTACCCTGCACAATCAGCACCACCGCCGGGACTGGAGCCATGACACTGGAAATCTTGACCTCCGACATGCTGTCGCCCGTGCGGCACGGGTTCTTTACACGACGGGGCGGCGCTTCCTCTGGTATTTTTGCCGGTTTGAATTGCGGGCACGGATCGTCGGACCAGACACAAGCGGTTGCCCTGAACCGGAACAGGGTCGCGGCGGCCATGGAAGTGGCGCCTGAACGGCTGATTGGCATTCATCAGGTCCATTCACCAACCGTTCTGACAATTGATGCACCGATTCAGGGTGAGAAACCCAAAGCTGATGCAATTGTTACCGCGACCCCCGATCTTGCGCTGACCATACTGACCGCCGATTGCCAACCGGTTCTGTTTGCCGATCCGGAGGCTGAGGTTATCGGTGCCGCCCACGCCGGTTGGCGCGGGGCGCTGGACGGGGTGCTGGAAGCAACGCTTGACGCGATGGAGGCGTTGGGGGCGCAACGTGCAAACATCCGCGCGGTAATCGGGCCATCCATCTCGCAGCGCGCCTACGAAGTCGGGCCGGAATTTCTGGATGATTTTCTGGCAGAGTCCCCGGATAACAGCCGTTTCTTTGCAAATGGGCAGGAAGATCGGATGCAATTTGACCTGCCAGCATTTGGGCTTCACCGGCTGCGCCGGGCTGGCGTTGGCCAAGCCGAATGGACCAGGCATTGCACCTATTCCGACCCTGACCGGTTCTATTCTTACAGACGCGCAACCCATTCGAAAGAAGCGGATTACGGACGTTTGATTTCTGCGATCCGGTTATAGAAATAGTTCCAATTAAGGCGAAACCGCCACCTTTCCGCCACAATCATTGTGTTTATCTGAAGGCAGAATCGTAGTGTTTTTGCCAGTGTTCAGATCGTTACCTGACGTCCACACAAGTGGGCTCTGGCGCTTCAAGTTGGAGGAGTTGCCAAACTTCACTTTCAGTCCTGATTTTATCCCGGATAAGCCACAACTCTGCCGCAAAACGGCGTGATCTTGGTGGCATAAGGGAAAAAGGGCAGTAAGCCCTGTCAATACAGGATCAGAGAATGAAATCGAAAACTCGCTTTCTAAACGCGGTTTTAGCCGCGACGCAGGACCAGAATCTGGAAATGCCATGGAAACGGGTTTCAAGCCATTCTGTCAGGGTCGCGCGCCGGTTGATGGCGCGACGCTGAACCAGAAAACCACCAGGGCCAAGCTGCCGGTCCTGCGGTGGAGCGCATCGGGCATGCTCCGACCCGGTGCACGTGGGATCGCCGTACAACGGCGATCATGTGTTCAGGAGTGTGTGTGCGGGCAATTTGCGCCCGCAAAGTACGAGTTTGCCTGGGGGGTCAATGTGTTGACCAATGGAAAGCGAAGGTTTTGTCGCTGTGCACCGCCGTCATGGGCAGTGCCCAAGGGTCCCTCATTTATTTCAAGGCAAAGAACGATTCCGTTGGACGGGCCTGTACGGGGGTATGCCTCGTCTGTTCGGAGATTAGAAAGGAAGGAATATAAGTGACTATTCCTGGCTCACTAGCCCGTGCGGCCCGTAATGCGGTTGATACATCCGCGTTGCTGCGCGAGGTTCCAAGACAAGCATCGAAGCCAAAGGCGCAACTGCGCCGGTATGAAGTAAGCACTCTGCTCGACAATGGGGATGTCGCGCAGACACGTCATATCGCACCAGCATTACCCATGTTCGAAGACGCATTTTGCGCCTTTTCGCGTGGATCGCTGGTGGAAACCGAACATGGCCCTATGGCAATTGAAGACCTTATGCCGGGGGATACCGTTCTGACCCAAGATGGGTCGTCGGAAACAGTCGTTTGGAAAGGGTCAGTCACTCTGATCCCGGGGCGCGAAGATTCGTATGGGCGCACACGTCCTCTGACACGGATCATGGCGGATACGTTCGGCATGCAGAAGCCTCTGTCCGGTGTGATCGCCGGCCCGGCAGCGCGATTGCTAGGCACGCCGGGCCACTTGCGGCACATTTATGGGGACGGACCGGTTCTGACACCAGCGTCAGAGTTTCAGGACGGCATGAACGTTATTGAAACAATGCCGCCAACTCCGGTAGAGCTGTTTCACATTTGCCTGAAGAAGCATTCGGTCATTCGCGTTGATGGGTTGCAGTTTGAAACCTATCATCCAGGGGTAAACGCAGTTCGTTTGATCAGCCATTCTCTACGGTCGATCTATTTGAATCTGTTCGCGCATGTCGAAACACTGAACGATTTCGGCCCGTTGCTGATGCCGCGCGCCGGAGACGGAGAGGTCGACGCTCTGACGGCGTGAAATTTACATACTACTGCAGAGCGGGGGCATCATGCAGATTTTACTAAGCTGGATTGTATCCTTGGCGGTGGCGGCAATGCTGCCACCCTGCCAGCCACATCCAAAACAGACGCGATTCACGCGGTACGGTTCATACGCTCTTCCAGAACGTCGAATGGTACGCCTGGCTCGTCTTTTGCGCCTCGGATAACAAGCGAGGTTTTGACGCTGGCCACGTTCGGCGTGGTCAGCAATTCACCGGTCAGGAATTGCTGAAAACTGCTCAGATCGGGGGCGACGCATTTCAGAATGAAATCCACTTCGCCATTTAGCATGTGGCATTCACGGACAAGCGGCCATTCGCGGCAACGTTCTTCGAATGCGCGCAGTTCAGATTCAGCCTGACTGTCCAAGCCGACCATGGCAAAAACCTGGACTTCGAATCCCAATTCACGCGCGTTTACCGCAGCGTGGTAACTGTTGATGTAGCCTGAGTCTTCCAAAGTGCGCACACGGCGCAGACACGGCGGCGCTGAGATACCGACACGTTTTGCAAGCTCAACATTGGTCATCCGACCATCAGCCTGCAGCTCTGCCAGAATCTTGCGATCAATCTCATCCAGCCGTGTGGTGACCATAAAATGCTCCTGATTTTTCGGTTCTTATATCAGCACCCACCGCTTGCGCAATAATCTTTCGCTGTTGCGCAATATTCTTTGTTTTCAGATCGCAACTACCACCAAGCCCCTGCCCCATTCGTGAACAGGAAAGGGCTTTAAGCCCTGCGCGCACGCCGCTATATCGGTGCGACGGGCGAAACGCCCAAGTCAGGCAGTTCGAGCGGGGGTACCATGGCCGAGACACGACATACCAAGGTTCTGATCATCGGATCGGGACCCGCAGGATATACCGCAGGCGTATATGCCAGCCGGGCCATGTTGGAACCCATTCTGGTGCAGGGCATCGAACCAGGTGGTCAGCTGACCACCACGACCGAGGTCGAGAACTGGCCCGGCGATACCGAGGTTCAGGGTCCTGATCTAATGGTACGCATGCAGGATCACGCCAAGGCCATGGGCTGTGAGGTGATCGGCGATATCATCAGCGATCTGGACCTCAGCAAGCGCCCCTTTACCGCCAAGGGCGACAGCGGCACCATCTATACTGCGGATGCGGTTATTCTAGCCACTGGCGCCCGCGCCAAATGGCTTGGTCTGCCATCGGAAGAGAAATTCAAAGGCTTTGGCGTCTCGGCCTGTGCAACCTGCGACGGTTTCTTCTATCGCGGGCAAGAGATCGTTGTGATCGGCGGCGGCAACACGGCCGTGGAAGAGGCTTTGTTCCTGACCAACTTTGCCAGCAAAGTGACCCTGATCCACCGCCGGGATGAGTTGCGCGCCGAAAAAATCCTGCAAGATCGCCTGTTCAAAAACGAAAAGATCGAGCCCCTTTGGTTCCACCAGTTGGAAGAAGTCGTTGGCACGGATGCGCCACTGGGGGTTGAAGGTGTTCGGGTCAAGAATGTCCAAACCGGTGAAATCTCTGAGATTCCCTGTAAGGGGGTGTTTGTAGCCATCGGTCACGCACCCGCCAATGAGTTGGTCAAAGACACATTGGAAACACACATGGGCGGCTATGTCGTGACCAAGCCAGGCTCGACCGAAACCTCAATCCCAGGCGTGTTTGCAGCGGGCGATCTGACCGATCACATCTACCGCCAGGCCGTGACCAGCGCGGGCATGGGCTGCATGGCCGCCCTGGATGCCGAGCGTTTTTTGGCCGAACAGGAATAGCGTGGCGCGCAGAGGTTTCGGGGCACGTCGAAACCTCTGTCCTTTTACCTTCGGCGGTTCAGGTCGGCTTGACCCGCGCAAGCCCGCCCCTCACACTCCACCCTAACGAAGCATTCGCGGGTACCGGCATTGGATAACGCACTTTGGCGCGGCGGGTGGGCAGCCCAGCTACGGATTGGCAGCGGCCTGATCCTGTTTGTTTTTGCATTTTTTCACTTCATTAACATCGGGCTAGGCCTGTTTCACACCGATTACCTGCACGGGATGCAGGATGGTAGACAGGCGATCACCCGGCACAATGTCATCAGCCTCCTATTCTATGCCGCGCTGATCCTTCACGCAGCCCTTGCGGTCATCTCGATCATCCAACGCAGAACCTTGCGGATGCCTTTCAGTTCGGCATTGCAGGTTGTGCTCGGGTTATTAATCCCGCTGCAATTGATTTCGCACATCGTGCATACCCGCGTCGCGCATGAGGTGTTCGACGTCAATGATGAGATGGGGTACATCATCATACTGATGTGGCCTAGCTCAGCCATCTGGATGCAGAGCCTGCTGCTGCTGATCGTCTGGATACATGGCTGTATCGGCCTTCATATGTGGCTGCGCCTGACCAGTTGGTGGTCAAAAACTGTTCCCTATCTGATCGGCGTGGCGGTTTTTGTACCCTCTTTTGCCTTGGCCGGTGTCTTAACTGAGGGCCGGCGTATCTGGGTGGATTTCGCAGATGAATTTCTGCGCGAGCAATACATTGAGCACTATAACTGGCCATCGCCTGAAACCTTCGGCGTCCTGCTTGCTATGAAGAACAACGCCGTTCTGGGCTTTCTGTTCACGCTCGGCGCATGCGGGATCTTCTTTCTGGGCCGCAAGCTTTGGCGTCGCAGGCATTCGGTGCGGGTCGCCTATGCGCAAGGCCCTGATGTGGTTGCAGAAAAAGGCATGACATTGCTTGAAATATCTCAAGCCAACGGCATCCCACACACGGCGCTGTGCGGTGGCAAGGGGCGTTGTACCACATGCCGTGTCATTGTCGAAGATGGCGGCGATGGGCTGGATGCCCCCAGTGAGGTCGAGGCCCGCAGCCTGGCAGCGGTGGGTGCCTCGCCCCAAACCCGGCTCGCCTGCCAAATCCGCCCAACCGACCCGCTGACTGTGTTTCGCGTCTTTCGCCCGGATGGCGAGCGGAATCGAGGGCACGCCAGCCAAGGGCAGGAACGGCAATTGGCCGTGCTGTTTTTGGATATGCGGGGTTTCACGGCGCGTACGACCGGGCAGCTTCCTTACGACATCGTCTTTCTGCTGAACCGGTTCTTTGACGCCATAGTCCCGGCCATCACGGATGCGGGCGGCGTGGTCGACAAATACATGGGTGACGGGTTGTTGGCCGTGTTTAACAAAGCCAACGCGGCCGACTCTGCCAAGTCGGGGCTAGATGCCGCGATTGAAATCAGCCTTGCTCTGGATGGTTTCAATCAACGCCTCGCAGCCGAAGGCAGCCCGGGCATTCGTATCGGAATGGGTCTGCATTTAGGTGATCTAGTGCTGGGTGAAATCGGCGCCGCAGGGCACGCCTCGCAGACCATTATAGGCGATGCTGTCAATGTCGCCAGCCGCCTTGAAAGCGAAACCAAAGCACTTGGGGTCGAACTGCTGGTATCAGAGGAATTGTTGCAAGCGGCGGGGGTTGCGATCGATCCCGAGCAGATCCAATTGTTCCAACTGCGCGGCGTGACCGAGCCGGTTCCCGCTGTGCCTGTCACACGTGCCGCAGAGCTAAGCGACATCACCGCCAGAGAAGAACAGGTATCCTCTGCCTGATTGGATCGCGTTATTGAAACAGAACCTCAGTCGCCTTTGGAATTGTGCACCGGAAAATCCTTCCATTTCCGGGGAAATCAGCGCATATCGTCCTTTGTTTCGCGACGGTGGTGGACTTCGGGTAAGAGTCGGGGCAAATCCGCCCCGAAACGGCCGAGAATCACCGGCAAATTTACACTGTGACAAGAGTATTCTGATGACGATGTTAAGCAATCTGGCTCCGATCCCCGAACTGTATGTGTCATATGACTCGGCGCAGAAGTTAAAAGTTGAAGCCGCCGATCTGACAAGCTGGGACCTGAGCCCGCGGCAAATCTGCGATCTGGAGCTGTTGATGAATGGCGGGTTCAACCCGCTCAAGGGTTTCCTGAGCGAAGCCGATTATGACAATGTCGTCGAAAACATGCGCTTGGCCGATGGCACCTTGTGGCCCATGCCCATCACACTGGATGTGAGCGAAGACTTTGCCGAAGGGATTGAGCTGGGCCAGGATATTGCCTTGCGCGATCAGGAAGGCGTGATCCTTGGCACCATGACTGTGACTGACCGGTGGACCCCGGACAAGTCGCGTGAGGCCGAGAAGGTCTTTGGTGCCGATGACGATGCACACCCTGCGGTTAACTACCTGCACAACGTGGCTGGCAAGGTTTATCTGGGCGGTCCCGTTGTCGGCATCCAGCAGCCGGTGCACTATGATTTCCGCGCCCGTCGCGATACGCCGAACGAGCTGCGCGCCTATTTCCGCAAGCTGGGCTGGCGCCGCATTGTGGCCTTCCAGACACGCAACCCCCTGCACCGCGCGCATCAGGAACTGACCTTCCGCGCCGCCAAAGAAGCGCAGGCCAACCTGCTGATCCACCCAGTTGTTGGCATGACCAAGCCGGGCGACGTCGATCACTTCACCCGCGTCCGCTGCTATGAGGCGGTGTTGGACAAATACCCAGCCTCGACCACGTCGATGAGCCTGCTGAACCTGGCGATGCGCATGGCTGGCCCGCGTGAGGCGGTGTGGCACGGCCTGATCCGCGCCAACCACGGCTGCACCCATTTCATCGTCGGGCGCGACCATGCCGGGCCGGGTAAAAACTCGGCTGGTGAAGATTTCTACGGGCCTTATGACGCGCAGGACCTGTTCCGCAAACACCAGGATGAAATCGGCATCGAAATGGTCGACTTCAAACATATGGTCTATGTGCAGGAACGCGCCCAGTACGAACCAAATGACGAAATCCTGGACAAGGATAATGTCACGATCCTGAACATTTCAGGCACCGAGTTGCGCCGCCGTCTGTCCGAGGGGCTTGAAATCCCAGAATGGTTCAGCTTCCCCGAAGTTGTCACAGAACTGCGCAAGACCAAGCCGCCGCGTAGCCAACAGGGCTTTACCGTGTTCTTCACAGGTTTCTCAGGGAGCGGCAAATCTACCATCGCCAACGCGCTGATGGTCAAGCTGATGGAGATGGGTGGCCGTCCGGTGACGCTGCTGGATGGTGACATCGTGCGGAAAAACCTGTCGTCGGAACTGGGCTTCTCGAAAGAGCACCGCGACCTGAACATTCGCCGCATCGGGTATGTAGCGTCTGAGATCACCAAAAACGGTGGCATCGCCATCTGCGCCCCGATCGCGCCCTATGCCACAACCCGCCGCGCCGTGCGCGAGGAGATCGAGCAGTTCGGGGCATTCTGCGAGGTGCATGTAGCGACCAGCATCGAGGAATGCGAACGCCGCGACCGCAAAGGACTCTACAAGCTGGCGCGCGAAGGGAAGATCAAGGAGTTCACCGGGATATCGGACCCCTATGACGTCCCGCAGAACCCTGAACTGAGCGTCGAGACCGAGAATGTCGAGGTCGACAATTGCGCCCACCAGGTCCTGCTAAAACTGGAAAGCATGGGCCTGATCGCCGGGTAACATATAAGAATACAGAAAGCTCCCGCCAAAACAGGGGCTTTTCTTCTCGGTTTAATCCAACACGCGGTTACATCTGATCCGGCAAATCCACCTGCCCACGCATCAGCACATGACCGCGCCCCGCAACCTTGATCCCAGTCATCGCATCATAGGGCCCAACGCGGGTTACCGTCGCTTGACCGGGGCGACCCATGTCATGCCCCTGTTCCGCGATGAAACTGTCTTTTGCCATCAACCCGTGTTTCCAAAGATAGGCAGCCATCGCACCAGTCGCTGATCCGGTAAACGGGTCCTCGGGCGGGCTGGGAGGGGCCAACAAGAGACGCGAGAATGTATCTCCCTCGGCTGTTGCGCCCTGCAAGGTTACCAGAAACGGCTCTGCCATGTCCGAACCGGAAAACCCGGCAGCGGCGGCAACCTTGCGCAACGGCTCCACATCAAGCCGTGCTGCGCGCAGCGCCTCATGATCTCGCAGAACCGTTATGCAAAAGGGCAGCCCGGTCGAAACGAACTGAGGCGGAGATATGATGGCACTTTCTGGCAGCCCGATGGTCGTGGCAACGAGGTCAGCAGGTACATGCGCACCGAATTCCGGCGCGACCTGGGTCATTTCGATCTCATCCCCATTCAGCTTAATCGAAACAATCCCCGCACCTGTTTCAAGTGTCAGAACATCGCCAGAGATCAAACCACGCGACCGCATCGCAGCCACCGTCGCGATTGTCGGATGTCCGGCAAAGGGGATCTCGCGACTGGCCAGAAAATACCGCACCTGGATATCGGCAACATCGGATGGCCCGGTGAATGTGCATTCCACCAGTGAGGTCTCGCGGACAAAGGCCATGCAAACATCTGCTGGCAGAACCGCGCCATCGTGGACAACGGCGCAGCCATTTCCACCAAAGGCGCGGTCACTGAAAGCATCCACCCAATCAAAGTCGAACCAGCTCATCGCGCGGCCTCCGAACACAGGAAAAAAGCGGCGGGGTTCGCCGGTTTCAAACCATCGCGCGCGTCATTGGGATTGTCACGCCCAAATCGGACGTCGCAGGGCCGTTCAGTGAACGGCCACCGGAGACAGATCATGCTGTCGCGCCAGAACAAAGGCCAGCTTGCGGTCGGCGACTAGCGCCAATTGCTGACCATCGGAATCGTGCACGGCGTAAAGCTGATCCAGGTCACCTGCCTGATCCTGCAGATCGCTTGGCAGATCGGCAACCTCGACCGTTTTGACATAAACGATACGGTCGCCTTCGGTGTTGATTTCAATCGGTGTATTCATTGCTCTTACCCCTTCCGTATGTTGATTGTCTGCACCACGGTTTCCGGTACGGCGCGGGTTAGATCCACATGCAGCAGACCGTTCTCCATGATCGCCTCGCCCACCTCGACACCATCGGCCAGCACGAACATGCGCTGAAACTGGCGCGCCGCGATGCCACGGTGCAGGAAGATGCGCCCCTCGCTATCGTCGCGCTGACGGCCCCGGATCACCAATTGGCGATCCTCGATGGTGATCGACAGGTCTTCTTCGGCAAACCCGGCCACAGCCAGAGTAATCCGGTACGAAAAATCCGACGTCTGTTCGATATTGTAGGGCGGGTACCCTTCGTTGCCGGCCTTTGCAGACCGTTCCAAAAGGCGTTCCAACTGCTCGAACCCCAAAAGATGCGGGTATGAGCCAAGAGTAAGTTTTGACACGTTTTCTCGTCCTTTATTGCCAAAGCGACGTGTGGTGCGGCCCCGTTTTGGCAACCGCGCACTATAGAATATGGGAAGAAACCAGGATGTCCACAAGGTCTGGCGTGATAACGTCTGACACACTATCTTGTTGGATAAGCACCACAACCAGCCCGAGTCGCCAATGAACGCGCCCACCGACCTTTCGATGAAAACCGATGACGTTTTGCGGGTTGAGCTTGAGGTATTTCGACGACAGCACCGTGATCTGGACGAAGCCATCGAAGCACTGCATGACCGCGGCACGGCAGATCAGCTGACCTTGCGGCGGCTGAAAAAGGAAAAACTGCGCCTGAAGGACATCATCCGATTGATCGAGGATCGCCTGACGCCGGACATCATCGCATGATCCAAGCCTAACGCATTGCCACGAAGGCGGATTTGGATATATTGCGCGCGCTGCTAACGGGCGGGGATCAAGCGGATGGGCAACGTCAAAGTCGGGATCATCATGGGCAGCCAGTCGGACTGGCCCACCATGAAAGAGGCCGCCGATATTCTGGATGAGTTGGGCGTATCTTACGAAAAACGCATTGTTTCAGCCCACCGCACGCCAGATCGTCTGTGGGAGTATGGCAAAACCGCTGTCGAGCGCGGCCTGAACGTGATCATCGCAGGCGCAGGCGGCGCGGCGCATCTGCCGGGCATGATGGCCTCGAAAACGCGGGTGCCGGTGATTGGTGTTCCCGTTCAGACACGCGCGCTGTCCGGCGTTGATTCGCTGTATTCCATTGTGCAGATGCCCAAGGGTTTCCCGGTTGCCACCATGGCCATCGGATCGGCGGGTGGCGCAAATGCAGGGCTGATGGCCGCCGGTATTCTGGCACTTCAGGATGACGCGTTGGCCCAGCGGCTGGATGCATGGCGCATGGCTTTGTCAGCCTCTATCGCAGAAGAACCCGAAGGATGAGCCGGATCGGCTTTGTCGGAACCGGCCACATCGCGGCACCTATGGTGCGCTTTCTGGCGGCCAGAGGTCATGACATCTGGGTCACCGAACGCAGTGTCAAGGTGTCGGCGCAACTCAAATCAGAACTGGGTGTGACGGTCGCGGATGTCCAATCAGTGCTCGACGCATCGGACATCGTGTTTTTGTGTCTGCGCCCACAGGTGGCCGCTGATATTCTGACCCCTCTGACCTTTCACGCGGATCAACAGATTATTTCCGTGATGGCCGCCGTTTCGACGGATCAGCTGGCAAAGCTCTGCGCACCCGCATCAGATTTCGTACAAACCATCCCGCTGGGCTTTCTGGCAACCGGCGGTTGCCCCTTGGCCGCCCTTGGCAATGATCGCCTGCTGGCCGATCTGTTCGAACCGGAAAATCCGGTGATCAAGGTCGCGGATGAGGCCGCGCTGAACGCCCATTTCGCGATCTGCGCCATGGTGCCGGGGATGCTGGATTTGATGGCAACCGGCGCGAATTGGCTGTCCGATCAAACCGGAAACGCAGACGGAGCAGAATTTTATACGACGCAACTGATCTCGGGCTTTCTTTCCGCGATGGAAAAGGGCAAAGCGGGGCAACTTGCGGCAGAGCGCGATGCGCTGGCCACCGATGGAACGCTGAGCCTGCAGATGACCGATGCCTTGCGGTCAGGCAAAGCACATGACGCGCTGAACGTAGCCCTGGCCGCGATCGGTAAACGGTTGGAGACCTGATGATGACAAAAACGCTGGCCCCCGGTGCAACGATTGGAATTCTGGGCGGTGGTCAGTTGGGCCGCATGCTGTCAGTCGCGGCGGCGCGGCTGGGCTTTGTCAGCCATATCTACGAGCCCGGCGCGAACCCACCTGCCGGTCAGGTCGCAGATCGGGTGACAACGGCGGCGTATGACGATGCCGAGGCGCTGAGGGCCTTTGCAGATTCGGTCGATGTCATCACCTATGAGTTCGAGAACATCCCGACCGAGGCGCTGGATATACTGGAAGCGCACCGCCCTATTCGCCCTGGACGCGAAGCCTTGCGCGTCAGCCAGGATCGGCTGACCGAAAAGCGGTTCTTGCAAGATCTGGGTCTGAACACGGCGCCTTTTGCGGATGTGTCAGATCTGAGCAGCCTTGAGGCCGCAATTTATCAGATCGGAACCCCGGCCATCCTGAAAACCCGCCGGTTCGGTTACGACGGCAAAGGTCAGGCGCGTTTGCGGACACCCGAGGATGCCGAAGCGGCCTTGGCAGACATGAATGGCGCGCCCTCGATCTTGGAAGGGTTCGTTGATTTCAGCCATGAGGTGTCAATTATTGCCGCACGCGGGCTGGACGGTCAGGTCGCCTGTTTTGACCCAGGCGAGAACGTTCATCGGGACGGTATTCTTCACACGACCACAGTGCCTGCCCGCCTGCGTCCCGCGCAGCGCACAGATGCGATCTTGCTGGCGGCTAACATCCTGAACGCGCTTGATTATGTCGGGGTAATGGGGGTCGAGCTGTTTGTGACATCAGAGGGTTTGATCGTGAATGAGATCGCGCCGCGCGTCCATAACTCTGGCCATTGGACGCAGAATGGTTGCGCCGTCGATCAGTTTGAACAGCATATCCGCGCTGTGGCTGGTTGGCCCTTGGGGGACGGGCAGCGTCATTCGGATGTCGTGATGGAAAACCTGATCGGCGCCGATATGGACCGCGTTCCTGAGCTGGCTCAGGAACGGGACGTCGCCCTGCACCTCTACGGTAAGGCCGAAGTAAAGGCAGGCCGGAAGATGGGACATTTTAACCGGATCACGCGCGAATAGAAATCACGCTGACGCGTGATGCCTACGGCGGAGGTATTTGTGAACAAGAGAAGCGGGCCGGGTTTAAGAGATGAACCGGGCCGCGATGTCCCCGGACATGTAGCTGATACGCCCTCCGGCCAGCGTGGCGGCGACGCGGTGGCTCTTCCGATCCAGAATGACAAGGTCAGCGCGTTTGCCCGGCTCTATCGTGCCTCGGTCTTTTAGGCCCAGAACGCGCGCGGGACCTGATGAGATCAAATCCCAGGCACCAGCCAGATCCCGCAGGCCGCTTTTGGCCAACATCAACGCCGCACGGCGCGGGCTGGGGTAGTGATAGTCCGAGGCCAGCGCATCACAGAGCCCCATGGCAATCAGTTCAACCGCGCTGGCATTTCCTTTGTGTGAACCACCCCGGACCACATTGGGTGAACCGAGGATAATGTGATCCCCAGCCGAACGCGCGGCCTCGGCCGCTTCCAGAGTTTCGGGGAATTCAGAGATGTGAATGCCGCGCTCCCGCCACCATGCCCGGGCATCTGCGGTTGCATCATCGTGGCTGCCGAGGCGAATACCCAGCCCTTCTAGCTCAGCGCATAGCGCTTCGATCGCAGCGGGAACTTCTGCCTGGCGGGCATGCATATCAAGCAACATCTGGAAATGAGCATCTGGGTTGCGCCCTGCTTTCAAAGCTTGCCCGGTCAGGCGTGGCGGTTTTTTTCCCTGCGAAAGTCGATCATGTGGCAAGTGGTCGTTGAAGACCACGTAAGGCACTTGCCAGTCTTTGATCCGAACAGCCAGACCGGCATAGTCGTCCAGCATGTGGGTTTCGAACCTTAACTGGGGGATCAAGTCTGTGACGGTGCTGTTCCTAACAGCAGCAATCGCATCAAAGACCTGCGCGGCAAAATCGGGGCCGCGTACGCCACCTTCCCAGCTATAGAACTGCGCCAGTACTCCGGTGGTGATCCCGTTTGCCGCCAGCTCTGCCTCGACCGACAAAATGCCCTCGTTCATTTGTTTCATGGCACCCCGGCGCGGGGCGATATGGCGTTCGAAACCGTCACCATGTAGGTCGATGATTCCCGGAAGAACCAAAAAACCAGTCAGGTCAATCTGACGCCCAGCGCTTGAGGCCTGCACCTGCCCATCAGCTATTGCAACGGGCTCCTGTGTCAGCCCTACGCTCGGCAACAGCACTTCGGCGTTGCAGAGCGTCAGCTCCAGCATGGTCATCTGGTTGGCTCCGACTCTGGCTCAGAGCAGTCCTGCCCGATGCAAATCTCGTCAATGATGTCAGTGACCCCATCCAGCCAGGTTATCTGTGGATCAAATTCACCGAACTCGATGAAATGCAGGGCCTGTGCCATCACGCGCGGATTGTTCATCATGAACGTGTGTGTCACCGGCAGAACGAGATGATCCGCCATGCCATCCACCTTGGTGGTTCGAACCGAAACCTTACCATCGTCCCGCCCATCGATCAGTGAAGAAAACACCGGGTTCAATGAGTTCTCGCCCGCGATCACACCCAGTTCGAACTCCACTGACGGTAGCTTTTGGGGGATGCCTTCGGGTCCAGTGCCCAGTTGCAATCCGGCGGGGCCGTTCAGGTAACCGAACACTTCCCATGCGCTAAGTTCGTCAACAAGTTGGCTGCCCTGATTGGGTGGGCCCAGCATGACGACACGGCCCAGTTTTTCCGGTGCGTTGTCCTGAAGCCAATACCGCAACAGGATACCGCCCATGGAATGCGCGACAACATTGACTGTATCTTCGCCGCAGGCTGCAAACGCATCGGGCAGGGTCTGTTCAGCCAGTTCGGGAATGCCCAGATCTGTCGACGGATAGCCCGGACGGATGACGGTGTAGCCATGGGCTTTGAACAACTGCTCCATCACCGAGAACGACGCCTCGGTCCGCGCCAGCCCATGCAGCAGGATGACACATTTGGCGCTGGCCACTGCGGGCAGGCATAGGAAAATGAGGGCAAGCAGAATTCTCATGACCGCCCAATACTGCCTATGAGGGTCTGAGGGAAGACCTACCCTTGGGTCCGGCGCAGAACGGCCAAGGCGATGCCACCCAGCACCAAAGCTGCCCCAGCCAACAGCCGCGCGCCTGCAACTTCACCCAACAGGACCATGCCGCCGACAATCGCGATCACTGGCACACTCAACTGAACCACCGCGGCAACCGAGGGCGCGAGTTGCGGCAAGACCCGGTACCAAAGCGCATATCCCAGGCCCGACGTCACCCCGCCTGACAAAATAGCCAGCGCACATCCGGCTGCATTGATCTGCCAGTCGCCCCCCAAGAAAACCAGCGCCAACGTCGTTACTGGAAACGCGACAACAAAGTTCGCCGCTGTCCCGGCCAAGGCGTCAGGCTCGGACCGCCCAACCAAAGAATAGATCGCCCAACCAAAACCAGCGGCGACCATCAGCGCCGTCCCCGCTGCGTCTACCTGAACCGCTTCGGTCGGCCATAGTACAAAGGTCAAACCAATCAAAGCGACCGCAGCACCTGCAATTTGGCGTCCTGTGGGTGTCGTCCCAGTCAATGCGCCGATCACAAACATGGATATCTGAACAACCCCGAACAGGATCAGCGCCCCAAGACCCGCATCCAGCGTTAGATAGGCCACCGAAAACCCTATCATGTACAAGGATAGGGACCCTGCCCCCAAAACCCGCCACCTAGAACGCAGCGGCATTCCACCCTTGCGCGCCCACACCAACAGACTGAGAACCACCGCGCCAGCCAGAACGCGTACAACTGCAAAGCTGGCAGGATCGCTGGCACCACTGTCAATCGCCAGCCGGTTCAGGATCGAATTCGCCGCAAAGGCGCACATGGTCAGGGCGGTCAGCAAAAGCACTCTCATCCCAACCGCATACCTGCTTCTTTCAGGTTTGCACACTCACATTCCTGCAAAAGCCTCCATAGCTTCTTCTGTTCAAAAATACCTCCGCCGGAGGCATGGCCGCAAAGCGGGCATTCAAAACGAAACGAGGCCGCCCGAAGGCGACCCCATCGATAAGCACTAAGGCCTAAGCAGCTTACATCATGCCGCCCATGCCGCCCATGTCGGGCATGCCACCACCAGGTGCCGCGCCCTCTTTGGCGGGCTTGTCGGCAACCATCGCTTCGGTGGTGACCAGCAGGCCAGCAACCGATGCCGCGTCTTCCAGAGCTGTCCGGACAACTTTGGCAGGGTCGATCACACCGAACGAGAACATGTCGCCATATTCTTCGGTCTGAGCGTTGAAGCCAAATGCTGCGTCCGAAGATTCACGGACTTTGCCCGCAACAACCGCACCGTCAACACCTGCGTTCTCGGCGATCTGGCGCAGCGGCGCTTCGATGGCCTTGCGAACGATGTTGATGCCAGCGTCCTGATCGGCGTTTGCACCTTTCAGCGCTTCCAGTGCTTTACCGGCCTGAACCAGAGCAACACCACCGCCCACAACAACGCCTTCTTGTACAGCAGCGCGGGTTGCGTTCAGAGCATCGTCCACACGGTCCTTACGCTCTTTCACTTCGACTTCGGTCATGCCGCCGACGCGGATAACGGCAACACCGCCTGCCAGTTTGGCAACGCGCTCTTGCAGCTTCTCGCGGTCATAGTCGCTGGTGGTTTCTTCGATCTGAGTGCGGATCTGGCCAACGCGGGCTTCGATCTCGGCTTTCTCGCCAGCACCGTCGACGATGGTGGTTTCGTCTTTGGTGATTTCGATTTTCTTGGCGGTGCCCAGCATGTCCATGGTGACGGACTCGAGCTTCATACCCAGGTCTTCGCTGATGACCTGACCACCGGTCAGGATTGCGATGTCCTGCAGCATGGCTTTGCGGCGGTCGCCGAAGCCCGGTGCTTTGACAGCAGCAATTTTCAGGCCGCCGCGCAGTTTGTTGACAACCAGAGTTGCCAGCGCTTCGCCTTCAACGTCCTCAGCAATGATCAGCAGCGGCTTTTGCGACTGGATCACTTGTTCCAGCAGCGGAACCATCGGCTGCAGCGAGGACAGTTTCTTTTCGTGCAGCAGGATCATGCAGTCGTCGAGTTCTGCGATCATCTTGTCTGCGTTGGTGACGAAGTAAGGCGACAGGTAGCCACGGTCGAACTGCATGCCTTCGACAACATCGGTCTCGGTTTCCAGACCTTTGTTTTCTTCGACGGTGATAACGCCTTCGTTGCCAACCTTCTGCATCGCGTCTGCGATCTGGCTGCCGATTTCGGCTTCGCCGTTGGCCGAGATGGTGCCAACCTGAGCTACCTCAGCCGAGTCCTTGACTTCGCGCGAAGCAGCTTTGATGCCTTCAACAACCTTGGCAGTTGCCAGGTCGATGCCGCGCTTCAGGTCCATCGGGTTCAGGCCAGCAGCAACCTGCTTCAGACCTTCTTTGACGATGGACTGTGCCAGAACGGTTGCGGTGGTGGTGCCGTCGCCGGCTTCGTCATTGGTACGGCTGGCGACTTCTTTCACCATCTGCGCGCCCATGTTTTCGAACTTGTCTTCCAGTTCGATTTCCTTGGCAACCGAAACACCGTCTTTGGTGATGCGCGGTGCACCGAAGGATTTGTCCAGAACCACGTTACGGCCTTTGGGGCCCAGGGTCACTTTAACAGCATCGGCCAGGATGTTCACACCTGCCAGCATGCGGTTACGGGCATCGGTGTCGAACTTGACGTCCTTTGCAGCCATGTCGTTTCTCCTTGAGAAATAAGTTGTAAATGAAGATCAGAGTGAAGCGCGGCGGCTTACTCGATGATCCCCATGATGTCGCTTTCTTTCATCATCAGCAGCTCTTCGCCGTCGACCTGAACCTCGGTGCCCGACCATTTGCCGAACAGGATCTTGTCGCCAGCTTTGACAGCCATTGCGATCAGCTCGCCGCTGTCTTTGCGGGCGCCTTCGCCGGTCGCGACAACTTCGCCTTCACTGGGCTTTTCTTTTGCACTGTCGGGAATGATCAGTCCGCCTGCGGTTTTTTCGTCGCTTTCGGTACGGCGAACCAGCACACGGTCATGAAGCGGTTTCAATGCCATCTTTGCAGCTCCTTGGGCTCAAAGTTTATCTATCCTCCCCTCACCTGTCGGTGAGGCGTTAGCACTCAGTGGGTTCGAGTGATAACGCGGCATAGCTAGGGTGTCGAAAGAAGCGAGTCAACAAGTTGAAGCGAAATTTTTTGGCCAAACCTGATCGGTCATGTGGTTGATTGCGAAGGCCAGCTGCATAGGTAGGCCACGACAAAAACAATATGGGGCAAATTCGATGCGCAGATTCCAATTTCTTGCCGTCGGCCTTCTACTTTTGACTTATGTGACCACAGGTCCGGCCACGCCGGTTCAAGCGCAGAGCCTGACTGATACTGTCAAGGCATGGGAGCGCGAACTTGACGCAAGGATTGGGGTGCTGCTGTACGAGGTCGACAGCGGATTGGAGGTTGCCTATCGCGCGGATGAACGGTTTGCGATGTCCAGCACATTCAAACCTCTTTTGTGCGGCGCGATTTTGGCAGGGGTCGACACAGGTACCCAAGCGTTATTGGAACGCGTTACCTATCAGTCATCTGACCTCGTCGACTACTCGCCAGTCACCAGTAAGCACGTGGAATCCGGCATGACCGTGCGAGACCTGTGCAAAGCAACCATAACGATCAGCGACAACACCGCAGCCAACCTGTTGTTGCAGCGATTGGGCGGGCCCAGCGAACTAACCAGCTTTCTGCGGACTACAGGCGACGCCACCACTCGCCTTGATCGCTGGGAAACAGCGCTGAACCAAGCCACACCAGGTGATCCACGCGACACAACAACGCCCCGGGCGATTTTGGAGACGTTGGAAAGGCTGCTGGATGGCACGCGCCTTTCACCAGCCTCCGCCGCTCAACTCAGGCAATGGATGATCGAAGATCAGGTCGCCGACGAGCTCATCCGCCCTCATGTCCCGGAAGGTTGGACAATCGGTGACAAGACCGGCGCTGGCGGCCACGGTAACCGCGCGATCATCGCTTTTCTCCAAACACCAGAACCTCGCACCTATCTGGCGGCTATCTATCTCACTGAAACAAGCGCATCCTTTGCAAAACGCAACGCTGTGATTTCCGATATTGGCCGTGCAATGATTGCCGAAATCGACGCGCATGCTGAGTGAATAAGCCCATCCGCGCGGCTAGGTTTCATCCGCATCTTCCCAGCTATAGGCCCAGTGCTTCAGCCCCTCTTCACCCGCAGGGGACAGGCCATAAACACCTGTCTCAACCTTATCGAACCAGCCATAGTGGTTTTCACGCATCAAACGTGTAGCGACGGAAACACCGGTCGCAGCCGCAACCTCAGAACCTTTGGTTGCGCCGTGCTCTGCCAGATGAGCGGCGCACTTTAATGCATCCTGACGATAAGCGGTCACAATCCCGTACCGAGTCGCACCACCAGCGTTGGGGTCACCCTCCAGTCGATCAAATTCCCGCAGCATGCGCGCTGCTTTGACCTTGTTCTTTCGCGGCGCGTAGGGCCCGGGATCACACTGCACTTCGACCGCGCCATCGGCACGAACAGTGATCAGCCCCAAACCCAAACGGCGGCACATCGCCAGGTTATCGCGCAGCGCGCGTCTGGCCGTGCGCCCCGTAGGCTTGCTGACCCCCAGATAGACCTGATCGGTGATCTTTAGCCGCGCAATGGCCTGATGAAACAAGGCCAGCGAGAACCGCAATTTAAGCTCGACAATTACGGGGTCAGACCCGTCGCGCACCGCCATGATATCCGCCGGGCCCACCTCGCCCTTCACGGTATAACCTTGACGCTCTAACAACGCCTTGATCGGGGGATAAAGATCCTGCTCGCGCTCCATGGCCCGATGCTATGGGTTTCGGGCAGAAATACCAGATGCGTCGCCTTGAATATGCTGCATTTGCATGACTAAGTCCTTGCCTGACCCATCCCGGAGGATCGCACATGCGCCTGTTGGCCCTGATCGGATTTATGCTGCTGCCCGCCACGGTACACGCCACCTGCGAAGGGCACGACCTGCGCCCGCTGATGTCTACCGCACAGCAGGACCGCCTGGATCAATCCCTCGCCAGCATTCCCTATGCGGAAGGCAACCATTGGATCGCCCGCAAAGGGGACACCACGCTGCACCTGATCGGAACGCTCCATACCAATGATCCTCGCATGGATGCGGTGGTTGAACGCCTGACCCCTGCCCTCAGCCAGGCGGATGCCTTTTACTTCGAGGTCACTCAGGCCGAGATGAAGACATTTGAACAGGGTCTCGCACAGGATCTCAGCCCAGTCATGATCACCTCAGGGCCCACACTGATCGACCTGATGAGCGCTGAGGACTGGGCGAAGCTGTCCAACACACTGGCGGAGCGTGGCATTCCCAGCTGGATGGCGGCAAAGATGCGCCCCTGGTTTCTCAGCATGATGCTGGGTATCCCGCCCTGCCTGATGCAGAGCCCAGATGCCAAATATGGTATGGATGCGCGGCTGACCGATCTGGCCGAGACACATGACATCCCGCAGCAATCCCTTGAACGGGTCGAAGATCTGATGACCATGTTTGACGATCTTCCAATGCAAGAGCAGGTAGAGTCACTGGTTCGGATGACCGGTGCGTTACAAAGCGACGCCAATCACCTGGCCACGATGGCCAACGCCTATCTGGAAGAAAAGCACGCCCAAATCCTGCAACTCGCGCGGCTACAAGGGCTTGAGGCGTCGGGGCTTTCTGAAACCGAATACGCGGTGGAATGGGACCGGTTCGAATATAAGATGTTGGTACAACGCAATGCCAATTGGATGGAGCACATCCTGAGCATTCAGAACCAGACCGCCGTCATCGCGGTGGGCGCTGGCCACTTAGGTGATGATTTCGGGCTATTGGCCTTGCTGGAACAGGCCGGATACACGCTGACCCCTGCACCTTTTTAGTCATTCGGGCACCGCCCAGGACGCATCAGACGAACCGTCGCATGCGCGAAGCTGTTGGTGACAATTGGTTTGGACCAACCTATAAGGCGCGCAAAATTACAATCCTCAGGATACAATCATGACAACCCTTGTATTTGGCCACAAATCTCCGGACACCGATTCCACAGGCTCACCGATCCTGTGGTCCTGGTATTTGAACGAAATCAAAGGCGAACAAGCCGAGCCCGTCTTGCTGGGCGAACCCAACACCGAGGCCGCCTTTATGCTGCAGCGTTGGGACCTGCCCAAACCGCGCATCATCTCGGATGTCGAGGCAGACTCGCCAATTGTCATCGTCGACACCAACAACCCGGCCGAACTGCCCGCAAGCGTCAACAGCGCGGATATCCGCGCCATCATCGACCACCATAAGCTGGTTGGCGGTCTGGAAACCAAAGGCCCGATCGACATCACTGTGCGCCCGCTTGCGTGTACCGCGACGATCATGGTCGACCTGATCGGCGACGACGTGGCCAAGATGCCCGACGCCGTCAAAGGGGCCGCGCTGACCTGCATCCTTTCCGACACACTGGAGTTCCGCTCACCCACCACCACTGCGCATGACCGCGCCGTAGCCGAGAAACTGGCGGCTGAGCTGGGGCTGGACGTTTCGGCATATGCGGCCGATATGTTCGCAGCAAAATCGGATGTTTCGTCTTTCTCGGACGCCGAACTGATCCGCATGGATAGCAAGGAATACGAAGTTGACGGCACCAAGTTCCGCGTCTCGGTTCTGGAAACAACAGCGCCCGGAGTTGTGCTGGACCGCAAAGACAGCCTGGCTGCTTCGATGGTAGACGTTGCCAAGGAAGACGGCGTCGATCAGGTGTTGATGTTCGTCGTTGATATTCTGAACGAAGAAGCCACGCTGCTGGTGCCCAACGATCTGGTCAAAACTGTCGCCGAAAAGAGCTTTGACGCTACCGTTGATGCAGACACCGTGGTCCTGCCCGGCGTCATGAGCCGTAAGAAACAGATCATCCCAAATCTGAAAGTTTGATCGCAGACCACCTAACAGACCAAGGCGCCCATCCGGGCGCCTTTCTTCTTTTTGCGAGGCTCTGCCTCGCGCTCCGAGATATTTAGAGCCAGATGAACAAAGGATCCCTGCTTCATCTGGCTCTAAATATCTCGGGGGAGCCGTCCAAAGGGCGGCGGGGGCAGAGCCCCCTCTGGCAAAACCTGTTTCCGTCTGCCATAGCCTAAGCAACCCGCGCCCCATCGCTGAAAGAGAGCCAATGACCCAGATCATCTCCTCGCTGACCGAGATTTCGGACCGTTACAAAGCGCTGTTTGTTGACCTCTGGGGATGCGTCCACAACGGTATTACGGCGTTTCCCGAAGCGGTAGCTGCATTGCAATCCTATCGTGCGGCGGGCGGTTTGGTTGTTCTGGTGACCAATTCGCCCAAACCACGGGCCGGGGTTGCGTCGCAATTGGCGCAGTTCAATGTGCCAGCCGATGCCTATGACACCATCGCGACCAGTGGAGATTCCGCCCGGTCTGCAATGTTCCGCGGCGTTGTGGGGCACAAGGTCTATTTCATGGGAGAATGGGAGCGCGACGCTGGTTTTTTCGAGCCACTGAAGCTGCTGGATCACCCAATCCATATCGACCGCGTTCCACTGGATCAGGCCGAAGGGATCGTATGTTGCGGGCCCTTTGATCCCATGGCGGACCCGGATGTGAACCGCGCGGATTTTCTGTATGCCAAGCAGATGGGAATGAAACTGCTCTGTGCGAACCCGGATATCGTGGTGGATCGGGGCGAGGTGCGCGAGTGGTGTGCCGGGGCCCTGGCGAAGCTTTACACTGAAATGGGAGGCGAAAGCCTCTATTTTGGCAAACCTCATCCGCCGATCTACGATTTGGCCCGTCGCAGGTTACAGGAGCTGGGCGCAGACATCCCGGATGGGGACATCCTGGCCATTGGTGATGGCCCCCACACCGACATTCTGGGTGGTATGGGTGAGGGAATCGATACGCTGTTTATCTCGGGCGGTTTGGCCGCAGCTGAAACAAAAACAACACATCATCCGCACGAAGAATCCCTAACTGGCTATATTCAAAAAGAAAAGATCAACCCAACCTACACGATTGGGCGTTTGAGATAGAAATTTTGGGCTTGATTTTCTGCAGTTGCGAAGTAATAAAGTTGCCATTCTAGGGCGATCAGTGGATTTTTGTTTCACGATCGATGTCAAGTGAGGGCAACATGTTGGACAATCTTCCGCGCGGAACGATCTGTATCGAAGACATCGAAATGGGCATGACCCGTTACTTGCGCAAAGTGGTGACAGACGAAGATATCGAGATGTTTGCCCAGGTGTCCACCGACCGGAACCCGGTGCATCTGGATGATGACTATGCGCGCGATACGATCTTTGAGGGCCGTATTGCACATGGGATGCTAACAGCGGGTCTGATCTCGGCCGTGATTGGCGAGCAACTGCCGGGCCATGGCACAGTATACATGGGCCAATCGCTAAAATTCCTGGCCCCGGTACGCCCCGGCGATATGGTCTATGCAGAGGTCAAAGTGATCGACATCGAATTCGCCAAGCGCCGCGTCAAGCTGGACTGTCATTGCTCGGTCGATGGGAAGAAGGTTCTGATCGGCGAAGCCATGGTACTGGCCCCGTCGCGTAAATTCGACTGATAAGCACTATTTTCTAAGATGCCATGGTGCACAGTTGATCTGTGTCATTCGCCTCAGATGCAAAACCGCTAGCCTCTGCGCAATCCACAGGTTTCGCATCAGAGGTTATCTATGGCCGCAACAAGCAAAGAAGAATTACTAAGCATTACGCGGAAAGAGTTCCTGAAACTGAAGACACTGATCGCCCCTATTTCGGCGGCCAATGCACTGCGCAAGGATGATGAGGATACATCAATCAAGGATGTAATCGCGCACAGGGCACATTGGATCGAGCTGTTCTTGGGTTGGTACACCGACGGTCAGGCTGGAAAGACAGTGTATTTTCCGGCAGAGGGCTACAAATGGAACGATCTGCGCCGCTACAATGCTGAACTGCGTCAGCAACAGGCACACATCTCTTGGGAAGATGCGCTGGTGGCTTTGGATCAAGCTACGGAAAAGCTGGACGCATTCTTGCGTTCCTGTTCAAACGCCGAACTTTATGATGGCCCTATGAAAGGGGCGAACAACAACTGGACAACAGGCCGTTGGGCTGAGGCAGCAGGACCCAGTCATTTCCGGTCAGCCGCCAAGTACATTAGGGCAAGGCTGAAGTCGCTCTAACGCGCTGACTAGTCAGAAAGACCCGCAGCGTTCCTAGCAGGAATTTTTCGACCACTCGGATGAGGTGCTTGAACATAGCTGGGATGAACAGTACCCACTTCGCATGCAGATCATCCGAGACTTCCAGTTTGTTGAGCCAAAAGATCGCGGCGCGAGCGTGGCGATCGGGAATTTTGATGGCGTACACCTTGGGCATCAGTCGGTCATCACGCTGGCCCGCAACGCGGCCCCTGATGCGCCGCTGGGTGTTTTGACGTTCGAGCCACATCCGCGTGAGTATTTTGCCCCCGACACACAGCCCTTTCGGCTGATGCGCGGGAATGCGCGGGCGCACCGGCTGGAAAAGCTGGGCGTGGAAAAACTGTATGAACTGCCCTTCAACGCTGCACTTGCTGGTCTGTCACCCGAAGAGTTTGCCCGCAATGTGATCTGCGATGGCCTCGGCCTGTCGCATGTAGTTGTCGGCGCCGATTTCTGCTTTGGCAAAGGGCGCAGCGGAACGGCAGATGATCTGGTCCGCTTTGGGCAGGATATGGGATTTGGCGTGACCATCGCACCGCTGATGGAGCGCTCCGACAACGTGGTATCCTCGACCGCGATCCGCACAGCACTCAGCGAAGGCCACCCGCGGGACGCTGCCACCATGCTCGGCCACTGGCACCGGATCGAAGGTGAAGTGATTGGGGGCGAGCAGCGCGGGCGCGAGTTGGGTTTTCCCACCGCCAATATGTCCATCGAAGGGCTGCACCCACCAAAATTCGGTGTCTATGCCGTATTGGTCGATGTGCTGGATGGCCCGCATCAGGGCAGCTATCACGGCGCAGCGTCAGTTGGGGTGCGGCCCATGTTCAACGGTGAAGTGCCCAATATTGAAACCTTCCTTTTCGACTTTTCAGGCGATCTCTACGGGGCGACTCTGTCGGTGGGTTTGATTGATTTCCTGCGCCCGGAACTGACCTTTGACGGGCTGGACGCCCTTATCGTGCAAATGGATGCGGATTGCGAAAAGGCGCGCAGCATTCTGGACAGCCTATGAGCAAAGACCCGATTGAACGCAGAGGCTTGCCTGCCCGGTTCTGGGAACGCAAACCCCTGCGCAAGATGAACCAGCGCGAATGGGAAGCTTTGTGCGACGGCTGCGGCAAATGTTGCCTGAACAAGCTGGAAGATGAGGACAGTGGCGAGGTTGCCCTGACCTGCGTTGCTTGCCGATTGCTGGATGATGAAAGCTGCCGGTGCACGCAATATGATATTCGACATCAATTTGTGCCTGAATGCATCGTCATGACGCCCGACAACATCGACGATCACGCCTATTGGCTGCCGCAAACCTGCGCCTATCGTCTGCTCTGGGAAGGCAAGCGGCTGTACGATTGGCACCCTCTGATATCTGGCACGCCGGACAGCGTGCACGCGGCGGGCGTTTCCGTTCAGGGGCGCACCGTCTCCGAGTTTGAAACTCCCATGGAAGAGTGGGAAGACCACATTATTGAGGAGCCAACCTAATGTTCTTTGCCTCTGACAACTCCGGCCCGGTCCATCCCAATGTTCTGGCCAAACTGGCCGAGGCCAATCAGGGCTATCAGATGGCCTACGGGGCGGACGCGATGATGGATGAGGTTCGTGCACGCATTCGCGAGATCTTCGAGTCTCCGAACGCTGCGGTCTACCTGGTAGCAACCGGGACGGCGGCGAATTCGCTGGCTCTGGCCACCTTGTCCAACCCGTGGGAGACGATCTTTTGCTCGCCAGTTGCCCACATTCACGAGGATGAGTGCAACGCGCCCGAATTCTACAGCGGAGCCAAGCTGACGCTTGTTCCGGGCGGTGACAAGATGGCGCCCGACGCGTTGCGGGGTTCGATCCTTGGCGAGGAAACACGCGGCGTTCACGGCCCGCAGCGCGGGCCTGTGTCGATCACGCAGGTGACTGAACGCGGATCGGTCTATACGCTGGAAGAGTTGCAAGCTCTCTGCGCCGTGGCCAAGGAATTCGAGCTGCCTGTGCATCTGGACGGCGCACGTTTCTCCAACGCTTTGGTTGCTTTGAACTGTTCGCCCGCTGAGATGACATGGAAAGCCGGCGTCGATGCGCTCAGTTTTGGCGGCACCAAGAACGGGTTGTTGGGTGTCGAAGCCGTTGTATTCTTTGACGAAAGCAAGGCATGGGAGTTTGAATTGCGCCGCAAGCGCGGGGCGCATCTGTTTTCCAAACACCGCTACCTGTCTGCCCAGATGGCGGCCTATCTGGACGGTGATCTGTGGCTGAAACTGGCGCGTCGGGCAAATGCAAACGCAGCCCGGCTGGCCGATGGCCTGCGTGGAAAAGGGGCCGAGTTTTTGCATGAACCGCAGGCCAATATGATCTTCGCCTCCTTCCCACGCTCTCAACATAAGCACCTGCATGAGGCGGGTGCTCTCTATCATTTGTGGGGTGCTACGTTAGACGGTGAAGATGAGAGCGAGTTGCTCGCCTGTCGGCTGGTTTGCGACTGGTCAATCGGGGCTGAGGATATCGATCGCTTTCTCAATCTGCTTTGAGCGGGCTTCGGCTTTCCCAAAACTCATCAAGCAGCACCGCTGTTTCAGCCGGATGTGAAATTGGCAGCATATGCCCTGCGCCAAACACTTTGGTGTGGGTTGCATCGGGCAGGCGCTGTTTTAGTCCATTGCAAATGGCTGGCATCACCGGATGACTTTCGGACCCGCTCAGCAGCAGGATTGGCATTGAGGCGCGCTTTAGGGCTTCCGGGGCGAGCAACCCAAACGCGTCATCATTAAGCGCAGCATGAACAGCGGGGACTGCATCAATGCCTCGCACCATACTGGCCCGTGTACGTTCCGGTAGATCAGACCATTTGGGGCTGATCTGCGTGCTCCACATCCGGTTGAACAGCCGCGCCGCCAGGGTCTTGTCACCATTGGCAAAGGCGTCAGCTATCGGCTCAGCATCCTTTTCGTGCTGGTCAAAAAGATGTCGCGCGTCCCGTTTTGCTATCGCGAAGAAGACAGGTTCGATCAAAACCAAACTGCGAACGCGATCGGGATGTTCGATCGCCAGTTTCAGTGCGATCATTGCGCCAAACGAATGCCCCACCATATCCATGGGTTTGGTCAACTCAGCAGCAAACAATCCGCTTACCGCATCGAAATAGTCACCCTGCCCATCCCAATCCGGACTCAGGCCATGCGAAAGCATATCCGGTGCGGTGATACAAACATCGGGGACCAATGCTCCAGCCAAAGCGACCCACGCCCCGGAATGCGCAATCGTGCAATGAAGGGCGAACACGTCGCGCGCGCCCTCTCCGATCCGCCTGACATAGATCGAGGGCTGTGGTTCGGAAGGAAATGTCACCCTTTCAGTTCAGCCAGATGCCGATCGAGGTCGTCCAATCGGTCTTGCCCCCAGAACCTTTGATCATCTGGTGTGATGTAGAATGGTGCACCGAACACGCCTCGGTCTACGGCCTCTTCTAAATTGGCGGCATAAGTTTCTGCCCCAACCAATAGCCCACTATTGGCCAGATCCGGGTCAAACCCGGCATCAGACAGGCAGGACCGGATCACATCATCTTGTGCCACATCCTTTTCTTCAGCCCAGCACGCGCGCAAAAGCGAATGGCACAGCTTACCTACATCGCCTGATCCATCCTTGATCGCCGCGATCACCGCATAGGACGACGGTGCCATATTGGTGGGCCAATGCGCCGGTTGCAGATTGAAATCCATGCCCAGATTCCTGGACTGCCGCAGCAGCTCTTGCGCGCGGTATTCAATGCGAGAGATATGCCTGTCTTTCGGCGGAATGCCCCCGGTGCGCGCGAACAGGCCCATGATATCCAGCGGTTTGTAGTTAATCGTCGCACCATGCTTCGCCGCGACCTCCTCCAGTCGGGTGCCGGCAAGGTAGCTATAGGGCGAAATTGTCGCAAAATAGTAGTCAATCTGGGTCATGTTCACTTTCTCCGCTGCGTTACCTTTGCGGGACGGTAGACCCATGCTAAGCGGTGTCAACATCACGAATCTGTCACATTGCCAAAGCTGCCCGGGGACCTCAGCCGATGCCGACACTTCACGAACCCAAGCTTATCGCTGGGAACGCCAATCTTCCGCTTGCCGAAACCATCGCACGCCGCATGAGCTTGCATCGCGGTGTTGACCAGGGACTGGTCGATGCGCGAGTCGAACGCTTCAATGACGGAGAGATTTTCGTCGAAGTGTTCGAGAATGTGCGCGGTGAGGATATGTTCATTATCCAGCCGACCTCGAACCCGGCGAATGACAACCTGATGGAACTGCTGATCATCGCTGACGCGCTGCGCCGATCCTCTGCTCAGCGCATCACCGCAGTGATCCCGTATTTCGGCTATGCCCGTCAGGATCGTCGCACCAAGGCTCGTACGCCTATCAGTGCAAAGCTTGTGGCCAACATGCTGACCGGCGCCGGGATCGAGCGCGTTTTGACCATGGACCTGCATGCTGCGCAGATTCAGGGATTCTTTGATATCCCGGTCGATAACCTCTATGCCTCGCCGATTTTTGCGTTGGATGTGAAAACCCAGTTCAAGAACAATCTAGACGAGATCATGGTGGTCTCACCCGATGTCGGCGGCGTGGCCCGCGCGCGGGAACTGGCCAAACGGATCAACGCGCCGCTATCGATCGTGGACAAGCGCCGCGAAAAAGCCGGTGAAGTCGCCGAAATGACCGTGATCGGGGACGTGAAGGACAAGATCTGCCTGATTGTAGACGACATGTGCGACACCGCCGGAACACTGTGTAAAGCAGCGCAGGTTCTGCTGGATAACGGCGCCAAGGAAGTCCATTCCTACATCACACACGGTGTCATGAGTGGCCCGGCGGTCGAGCGTGTGACGAACTCGGTCATGAAGTCGCTCGTGCTGACAGATACCATCCAGCCGACACCCGAAGTTGCGAAAGCCCCGAACATCCGCGTCGTACCGACTGCACCGATCTTTACGCAGGCCATTCTGAATATCTGGAACGGCACCAGCGTGTCGTCGCTGTTTGAGGACAAGACGCTGACGCCGATCTACGAGTCGCTCTATCACATGGACTGAGTTCGAAATTAGGCGCAGGCCAATCATTCGACCCATATTGAACAGGATATCGGTGAGATGACCGCAATCAAACGTATCGTCCTTTCCAGTGACCATGCTGCAATCGAGTTGCGACAGGCGGTTGCAGCCCATATCTCGGCGCAAGGCTGGGATGTTTTGGATATCGGTCCGACGACGCCGGAAAGCACGCACTACCCCAAACACGGCAAGGCCGCCGCTCAGGTCGTTGCCTCAGGCGATTGTCAGTTGGGGATTGTTCTGTGCGGCACTGGACAGGGCATTATGATGGCGGCCAACAAAGTGCCTGGTATTCGCTGCGGCGTATGCTCCGACACCTTTTCGGCCCGTATGATCCGCCAGCATAATGACGCCAACATGCTCTCCATCGGCGCACGCGTTGTGGGTGAAGGCACAGCACTGGATATCGTGGATGCGTTTTTAGGTGCTGAATTTGAGGGCGGCCGCCATGCGACCCGCGTGGACATGATTGAGGCAGAGGACGATTAGGCACCCTCACCGCGTGTCTTCAGGATATGTTCCAATCATCCGCGTGAGGGACCTCGCCGATGGCTGTCCAACTCACCCGAATTCGAGCGACCCGGGTGTCTGACCATGTGCGGAACACCGCGGTAAACCCCTCAGGTGTTATATCCGCAGCTTTGACCTCGGCGCGCAGCGCGGACGAGGTATCCACGTCCCACAGAGAGATACCAACCTGCACCAACGGTACAGAGCGGAACGCTTCGGCGAACCGGATTGCAGATCGGCGCTCGCGCGGGCCTTCGCCCGTCCACATGTCGCCCCCTTCGGCAAACTCGGAAAACAGCACCTCTTCGCCCTGATCGATGCCGATGGGATGGGTTAGAAATTTCTTCATTCTGTCATCATTGTTCTTGAATTCCAGAAACCTACTCTGCCTTTTTCGCGAAAGCACGACAAAAAACGGCCCCGCAAAAGCGAGGCCGTTCAAGTGTTGCGCTGTTGAACCTGTTACAGGCTCATGTGCGTGCCAAGGGCTTCCATATCGGCCAGCAGTTTGGCGGCATCATCGACGATGGTCTGATCGTCACCGGCCTTGGCGGCCTCGTGCGAGGCGCGCGCCTCTTCGATCATCTCATCCAGATGCGACCGGGTCACTTCCGAAACCGGGATCGCCTTTTCAGCCAGAACTGAAAGGCTATCGCCGTTGATCTGAGCAAACCCGCCGGTGACCAGGTATTCGCTGGACCCTTCGGGTGCCTCGACTTTCAGCAGACCGGGGCGCAGTGTGGTGATGGTGGGGGCATGATCGGGCATTGCCGTCATATCCCCGTCCGCGCCGGGAATCTGGACCGCGCTGGCCTCAAGCGAAGCAAGGCTCCGCTCGGGGCTGACGAGGTCGAATTGCATCGTGTTTGCCATCAGGGATACTCCTTAGGCGGCTTCTGCGGCCATCTTTTCCGCTTTTGCGATCACTTCGTCGATGCCACCAACCATCAGGAAGGCTGCCTCGGGCAGGTGATCGTATTCGCCAGCCACAACAGCTTTGAACGATGCGATGGTCACGTCCAGAGGAACCTGAACACCCGGCGAACCGGTGAAGACTTCGGCAACGTCGAACGGCTGCGACAGGAAGCGTTCGATCTTACGGGCACGGGCCACGGTCAGTTTGTCTTCTTCCGACAGTTCGTCCATGCCTAGGATGGCGATGATGTCCTGCAGCGACTTGTAGCGCTGGAGAATCTGCTGAACGTCGGTCGCAACCGCGTAGTGCTCTTCCCCAACGATGGCCGGGTCCAACAGACGCGACGAAGAGTCGAGCGGGTCCACGGCCGGGTAGATACCCTTTTCCGAGATCGCACGGTTCAGAACGGTGGTCGCATCCAAGTGAGCAAACGATGTTGCCGGTGCGGGGTCGGTAAGGTCGTCCGCAGGCACGTAGATCGCCTGAACCGAGGTGATCGAACCCGACTTGGTCGAGGTGATGCGTTCCTGCAGGGCACCCATGTCGGTGGCCAGTGTCGGCTGGTAGCCCACCGCCGAAGGAATACGACCTAGCAGAGCCGAAACCTCGGAACCCGCCTGTGTGAAGCGGAAGATGTTGTCGACGAAGAACAGAACGTCGGTACCGGACTGGTCGCGGAACTGCTCGGCCAGGGTCAGACCTGTCAGAGCAACACGGGCACGCGCACCCGGAGGTTCGTTCATCTGACCGTAAACCAGGGCAACCTGCGATTCCGACAGGTTGTCCGGCTTGATGACGTTGGATTCGATCATCTCGTGGTACAGGTCGTTGCCTTCACGGGTCCGTTCACCAACACCCGCGAACACGGAAAAGCCCGAGTGCACTTTTGCGATGTTGTTGATCAGTTCCATGATCAGAACGGTTTTACCAACACCGGCGCCGCCGAACAGGCCGATCTTACCGCCCTTGGCGTAGGGGGCCAGAAGGTCAACAACCTTGATGCCGGTTACCAGAACTTCCGACTCGGTCGACTGTTCTGCAAAAGTCGGTGCAGGCTGGTGGATTGCGCGGGCTTCGCTTGCCTCAACCGGACCTTTTTCGTCGATCGGCTCGCCGACCACGTTCAGGATGCGGCCCAGGGTGGCGTTACCAACGGGAACCGAGATCGGAGCGCCGGTGTCGGTCACAGCTTCGCCGCGAACCAGACCTTCGGTCGCATCCATCGCAATGGTACGGACGGTGTTTTCACCCAGGTGCTGAGCAACTTCCAACACCAGGCGCTTGCCGTTGTTGGTGGTTTCCAGCGCGTTCAGAATTTCAGGCAGCGCATCATCGAACTGCACGTCAACGACGGCCCCGATGATCTGTGTGACCTTGCCTTTTGCATTCGCCATGTTTCGTCTCCGGTTTGTCTCTACAGCGCTTCGGCGCCGGAAATAATTTCAATCAGCTCGTTGGTGATCACGGCTTGACGCGAGCGGTTGAACTGGATCGTCAGCTTGTCGATCATCTCACCCGCGTTGCGTGTCGCGTTGTCCATCGCGGACATCCGTGCACCTTGTTCAGACGCTCCGTTTTCGAGCAGAGCCGAGAAGATCGCGGTTGCAACCCCCTTGGGCAGCAGGTCGGCCAAAATGGCCTCTTCGCTGGGCTCATAGTCGAAAATGGCACCGCTGTCGTCACCCGCCGCATCGTCCTCGAATGAGGCAGGAATGACCTGCTGTGCCGTCGGGATCTGGGTCACAACGTTGACGAACTTCGAATAGAAGATCGTGGCAACATCGAACTCACCCCCGTCAAAGCGGGACAGAACGTCCTTGGCGATGTCCTGCGCGTTGGTGTAGCCAATGCGCTTGACCTCGCTCAGGTCGACATGTCCAACGAACAGATCGCCAAAATCACGCTTGAGCGCGTCGCGGCCTTTTTTGCCGACGGTCAAAACTTTGACCGTCTTGCCCTGGCCTCGCAGCTCGTCCGCCTTTTGGCGAGCCAGCTTGGCGATATTCGAGTTGAAGCCGCCGCACAGACCGCGTTCAGCTGTCAGCACAACCAGCAGATGGACATCATCACTGCCCGTACCCCGGAGCAGCTTGGGGGCGCTGTCGCTGCCCCCGACCGACGCCGCCAGCCCCGCCATCACGACATTGAACCGCTCGGCATAGGGGCGCGAGGCTTCGGCAGATTCCTGGGCGCGGCGCAGTTTTGCAGCCGCGACCATCTGCATGGCCTTGGTGATCTTGCGGGTCGATTTGACCGACTCGATCCTGTTTTTAAGGTCCTTCAGACTAGGCATCGGAACCTCCTATCAAGCGAAGGTTGCGGCGTATTCGTCGATCGCTGCCTTGATCTTGTCGGACGCTTCACCTTTGACCTTGGGATCTTCGTCGGTGATCCATTTAAGCAGGTCAGCGTGCTTGCCGCGCAGATGCGCCAGCAGACCAGCCTCATAGCGGCCAACATCCGAGACTTCGATCTTATCGAGATAGCCGTTGGTGCCTGCGAAGATGACGCAGACGATCTCGGCGTTGGTCAGGGGCGAATACTGCGGCTGTTTCATCAGCTCGGTCAGGCGCGCACCACGGTTCAGCAGCTGCTGAGTTGCAGCGTCGAGGTCCGAACCAAACTGCGCAAACGCAGCCATTTCGCGGTACTGTGCCAGTTCCAGTTTAACCGGACCAGCAACCGATTTCATCGCATCAGTCTGAGCCGACGAGCCCACACGTGAAACCGACAGACCAGTGTTCACAGCAGGACGGATACCCTGGTAGAATAGTTCGGTTTCTAGGAAGATCTGACCGTCGGTGATCGAAATCACGTTGGTCGGAATAAACGCCGAAACGTCACCACCCTGAGTTTCGATAACCGGCAGAGCGGTCAGCGAGCCTGCGCCGAAATCTTCGTTCAGCTTCGCCGAACGTTCCAGCAGACGCGAGTGGAGGTAGAAAACGTCACCCGGATACGCTTCACGTCCGGGCGGACGGCGCAGCAGCAGCGACATCTGACGATAGGACACAGCCTGTTTCGACAGGTCATCATAGATGATCAGAGCGTGGCGGCCATTGTCGCGGAAGTATTCAGCCATAGCAGTCGCAGCGTAAGGCGCAAGGAACTGCATCGGCGCCGGGTCGGACGCGGTCGCGGCGACAACGATCGAGTATTCGATCGCGCCGGACTCTTCCAGTTTTTTCACCAGCTGCGCAACGGTCGAACGCTTCTGACCAACCGCAACATACACGCAGTACAGCTTCTTCGACTCGTCGTCGCCAGCGGCTTCGTTGTAGACCTTCTGGTTCAGGATGGTGTCCAGAGCCACAGCGGTTTTACCGGTCTGACGGTCACCAATGATCAGTTCCCGCTGACCACGGCCAATCGGGATCATCGCGTCAACCGATTTCAGGCCTGTTGCCATCGGCTCGTGCACCGATTTACGCGGGATGATGCCTGGGGCCTTAACGTCTGCAACGCCACGCTTCGACGCGTTGATCGGGCCTTTGCCGTCCAGCGGGTTGCCCAGACCGTCAACAACGCGGCCCAGCAGTTCGTCACCGATTGGAACGTCCACGATCGAGTTGGTGCGCTTAACAGTGTCACCTTCTTTGATGTCGCGGTCAGATCCGAAGATAACGACACCCACGTTGTCGCTTTCCAGGTTCAGCGCCATGCCCATGATGCCACCGGGGAATTCGACCATCTCACCGGCTTGCACGTTGTCCAGGCCGTATACACGGGCAATCCCGTCACCGACGCTCAGCACGCGGCCAATCTCGGCCACTTCGGCTTCCTGACCAAAATTCTTGATCTGGTCCTTTAGGATTGCAGAAATCTCTGCAGCTTGGATTCCCATTTATCCGACCTCTTTCATTGCATTCTGTAGGGAGTTGAGCTTCGAACGGATCGAACTGTCGATCATCTTAGAGCCCACTTTAACGACAAGACCGCCGATGAGGCTTTCATCCACGGTCGCATTGATTGTCACGGTCTTGCCCACACGCTCGGACAGCGTCTTGGACAGTTTATCCATTTGGGTCTTGGTCAGCGCCTTGGCCGAGGCGACATCGGCTGTCACTTCGCCACGCTCATCTGCCAGCATCTCGCGCAGAACCTGCACCAGTTGAGGCACCACGAACAGACGGCGTTTTTGTGCCATCAGACCGAGCGTGTTGCTGAGAAGGGTGTTCAGACCCATTTTCGAAGCGATTGCTGCAATCGCGCCCTCTTGCTCGGCGCGGGAAACCAGCGGTGAAGCAATCAAATCGCGCAAATCGGCGCTTTCGCCCAAAGCTGCTGCCAGATCGTTGATTCCGGTTTCCAGACCTGCAAGGTCGTTATTCTCTTTCGCGATCTCGAAGATCGCAGTGGCATAGCGCTCGGCGATGCCTGTGGAAATCGAAGCTGGTTCGGACACGTCCACCCTTCCGATATTTGAGGCCCCGATTTTGAGTAGCGGCCGCTACCTTGGGGCGTGAGGAAACCCCGTCCGTAAAGGGCGGGGATCAAAATCACCGGGGATGTAGCAGAGGTGAACCAACCTAGCAACATAATATAGTGGCAATGAATTTATCCACAAAACGTTTAAATTCAGCAAGTTAGAAAAAGTGCGACGCTTTGAACCTGTCTGACCGTTTAAAAAATGTTTCGAAACTGTAGGTTTTTGCGATTCCTGCGGCCTATTTGCCGCGGATTTACACCTGAATTCGCCTCAAAACGACGACATTGTGTCAGGCCGGTCTCAGCAATCCGTCGGATGCTTTGATCGGTCGTCTCACCGCATCTTTTGTCACGCTGCCGCTAGGTGGGCGCAGGTGTTTGCTGACCTCAACCATCAACACGCCGCCCGCCATGATTGTTGGCAAGCGCTGACCGGTTTTTTCAATCAGCCCGCTGGATTTCAGCCAGTATTTTCGAAACGAGGGCAGCAGATACAAGGCAGAACAGTGTTTTTCGGGCACAAAGTGATGGGCCTTCAGCTGATTTTCCAGCTGTGTCGCAGAATAGGGTCGCCCATATCCAAATGGGGTTTTATCCGACCGAGACCATAGCCCCGCCCGGTTCGGCACCACAAAAAAGGCCCTGCCACCAGGACCGAGCACACGCCAGCATTCCTCAAGCAACTGACTTGGGCGTTCTGAGGTCTCAAGCCCATGCATCACCACCAGCTTATCCACATGCCCGGTCTCAATCGGCCACATAGTTTCTTCGGTCAGAACCGACACGTTTGGCATACCGGCAGGCCAGGGCATCACCCCCTGCGGCCCCGGCATCAGGCCGATCACGCGGCGCGCATCCTTCAGGTATGGCCGCAAGAGTGGTACCGCAAAGCCAAAACCGGCAACCGTCTGCCCCTTGGCCTCGGGCCAAAGGTCCAGCAGGCGACCGCGAATAGCGCCCTGTGCCGCGCGCCCCAACGTGCTGCGGTAGTAAAAATTCCTGAGATCCTGCACATCAAGATGCATTGCGGTGACCTGATCAATCAGCTTAGCTGGGCGCAGTCTAGCAACGAAAGGGCAAAAGGCCATGCCTCTTGAGATCGTAACTATCCCATGTCTCAGCGATAACTATGCTTTTCTGGCGCATGATGCCGCCTCTGGCCAGACCGCGTTGGTGGACGCGCCAGAACCCGGCCCGATTCTGGCCGAACTGGACCGACGCGAGTGGTCCCTGAGCCACGTGTTGCTGACGCATCATCACTGGGATCACGTCGATGGCCTGCCTGGCATTCTCGAAAAGCACCCGGCGAAGGTGATTGGTGCGGCCGCAGATGCCCATCGTCTGCCGCCACTGGACCAACAGGTGTCGGAAGGGGATATTTTCGAACTGGGTGGCGAACCGGTCGAGGTGCTAGACGTCTCGGGGCACACGGTAGGTCACATCGCATTTTACCTGCCCGACAGCGCGACTGTCTTCACCGCAGATAGCCTGATGGCCTTGGGCTGTGGCCGCCTGTTCGAGGGGACACCGGCGCAAATGTTGTCATCACTCAGTAAGCTGGCGGCGCTACCCGACGAAACAATTGTCTGCTCGGGCCACGAGTATACACAATCCAACGCTAAGTTTGCGGTCACGGTCGATCCTGATAACGCCGAATTGCAACAACGCGTTATGGATATAGCGCGGGCACGAGATGCCGAGCAACCAACAGTGCCCTCAACTCTGGCGCTGGAAAAGGCGACAAATCCGTTTCTGCGCGCTGCAGATTCTGCGATTCAGGCGCATCTGGGCATGGTTGGCGCTGATCCCGCTGTAGTTTTTGCCGAAATCAGGGCTCGAAAAGACCGGTTCTGATGCCTATTTCCCCCTCTTCACGGCCACGGTCACAACAAATGTGACTGTCAAGTGAAAGAAAACCCTTGAAGCCGGGCCACGATCAACCAAACTCTAATACTATGAGGACATGGTTGGGATGGGGATCCGGCCGACAGCCCGCCCCCTTCTGACCCAAGACAGAGGAGCACCCGCGTGCCTTCATTCTCGAGCACATTAGAACAAGCCATCCACGCTGCCCTGGCGGCTGCGAATGAACGGCGACACGAGTTTGCAACGCTGGAGCATCTGCTTCTGGCGCTTCTGGAAGAACCTGACGCGATCCGCGTCATGAAAGCCTGTAGCGTCGATCTGGATGAGCTGCGCAGCACTTTGGTCGAGTTTATCGACGAAGATTTGTCGAACCTTGTCACCGATATCGACGGATCAGAGGCCGTTCCAACGGCTGCTTTCCAGCGTGTCATACAGCGTGCCGCGATCCACGTCCAAAGCTCTGGTCGTACCGAAGTAACAGGCGCCAACGTGTTGGTGGCCATCTTCGCCGAGCGCGAAAGCAACGCCGCCTATTTCCTGCAGGAACAGGACATGACCCGTTACGACGCGGTCAACTTCATCGCGCATGGTGTCGCCAAGGACCCTGCCTATGGCGAAAGCCGTACAGTTTCCGGCGCGGATCAGGCCGAGGAAGAGGTTCAGTCCAGCGCCGGCGAGGGCGAGCAGAAGGAAAGCGCACTGGCGAAATACTGCGTCGACCTGAACTCCAAATCGCGGGCTGGCGATGTGGACCCGCTGATCGGGCGCTCGGATGAGGTTGAACGCTGCATCCAGGTCCTGTGCCGTCGTCGCAAGAACAACCCGCTTCTGGTGGGCGATCCAGGTGTTGGCAAAACCGCCATTGCCGAAGGTCTGGCCCACAAGATCGTAGGCGGTGAGGCACCAGATGTGCTATCTGAGACCACTATCTATTCGCTCGATATGGGGGCACTGCTGGCCGGAACCCGCTATCGCGGCGATTTCGAAGAGCGCCTGAAAGCGGTTGTAACCGAGTTGGAAGATCATCCCGACGCGGTGCTGTTCATTGACGAGATTCACACTGTGATCGGTGCCGGGGCTACTTCGGGCGGCGCAATGGACGCGTCCAACCTGCTGAAACCTGCGTTGCAGGGCGGCAAGCTGCGCACCATGGGCTCGACCACCTATAAGGAGTTTCGTCAGCATTTCGAAAAAGATCGCGCGCTCAGCCGCCGGTTCCAGAAGATCGACGTGAACGAGCCTTCGGTTGAGGACAGCGTCAAGATTTTGCGGGGTCTGAAACCGTATTTCGAAGACCATCACGACATCAAATATACCGCAGATGCAATCAAGACTGCCGTTGAATTGGCGGCGCGCTATATCAACGACCGGAAACTGCCGGACAAGGCCATCGATGTGATTGACGAGGCCGGTGCTGCTCAGCATCTCGTTGCTGAAAGCAAGCGTCGCAAGACCATTGGCGTCAAAGAGATTGAGGCTGTCGTGGCCAAAATTGCGCGCATCCCGCCGAAAAATGTCACCAAGGATGATGCCGCGGTTCTAAAAGACCTTGAAGCCTCGCTGAAACGCGTCGTTTTTGGGCAGAATTTGGCAATTGAGGCACTGTCCAGCGCGATCAAATTGGCGCGCGCCGGTCTACGTGAGCCTGAAAAGCCCATCGGCAACTACCTGTTCGCTGGTCCGACCGGTGTGGGTAAAACCGAAGTTGCAAAACAGTTGGCTGATACCTTGGGGGTCGAGCTGCTTCGCTTCGACATGTCGGAATACATGGAGAAACACGCCGTGAGCCGCCTGATTGGTGCCCCTCCGGGCTATGTCGGGTTCGATCAGGGTGGTCTGTTAACCGATGGCGTTGACCAGCATCCGCATTGCGTGCTGCTGCTAGACGAGATCGAAAAGGCCCATCCGGATGTGTTCAACATCCTGCTGCAGGTCATGGACCACGGCGAGTTGACCGACCATAACGGCCGGACGGTGAATTTCCGCAACGTTGTGCTGATCATGACCTCGAACGCAGGCGCGCAGGAACAAGCCAAGGCCGCCATCGGCTTCGCACGTGACCGACGCGAAGGCGAAGATACCGCCGCAATTGAGCGTATGTTCACGCCAGAATTCCGCAACCGTCTGGACGCCGTTATCTCCTTCGCGCCGCTGCCGAAAGAGGTCATCTTGCAAGTGGTCGAGAAATTCGTGCTGCAGCTTGAAGCTCAATTGCTGGATCGCGGAGTGACCATTGATCTGACGCCCAAGGCGGCAGAGTGGCTGGCTGACAAAGGATATGACGACAAGATGGGCGCCCGCCCGCTTGGCCGCGTGATCCAAGAGCACATCAAGAAGCCTCTGGCCGAGGAACTGCTGTTTGGCAAATTGGCCAAGGGTGGCGTGGTGCGCGTGTCGGTCAAGAAAGGTGAGCTTAACCTTGAGATTCTGGGTCCCGATCAGCCGCGCATTCCAGGGGATAAGCCCCCATTGCTGACCGCCGACTAACGGCTGACTGAACTGGTACACCCAATTGAGCGCCCGATGGCCATCCGCCGTCGGGCGCTTTTTCTGCGCCTAGGGAGTGGAACAAAGATAATTTCATATAGCTCTGGCGACGGAAAAACCTCGCTCTTGCGTTTCAATTCCATAACACATCAGCAAGGGAGAACGGTGTGAACACCAAGATCGCCATTATCTGGAGCACCGCGTTTGCAATCTCAGCCGCTGCTGTTGTTGCCACGGCTCAGCATCGGTTCCGTTATCATGACGAAACACAGACCAGACCACTGGATTTGCTTCCCGCAACCGTTGACCCAGGCAAAAGCCGATCGAAAATAAAGATGACCGGCTCGAACATCAAACTGTCGGCTAACGGCATTCCGGATCATCTGGTGGGACAGTTTCCAAATCGCGGCAACCCGCACCAGATCTCAACTCAGAAGGTCAAGCTGAGCGTTCCTGCCAACCCCAAAAACACCGAAAACGTAACACCGCTGCGCATGGGGTGGAATTTTGGTGTTTCATTGAACGGTGTTGTGTTCGACCCGCTCGCTGCGGAATTCTGGCATGGCGATCCAAATTCGGGCTGGTCTTACAATGCGCTAGGCGGTGCGATTGCCTTGGGACTGGATGCGAACTATGCGCATGTTCAGCCGAACGGAAAGTACCACTACCACGGCATCCCAACCGGACTGATCGAGCTTTTGGATTGGTCGCCAGAAAGACATTCGCCATTGATCGGATATGCCGCTGATGGGTTTCCGATTTACGCCATGACCGGGGTCGTTAACGGGCGTGTCGCTGAAATGACCTCATCTTACCGCTTGAAATCCGGTAACCGCCCCGGCGGGAACGGCCCCAGCGGACGATACGACGGTACGTTCAACGAGGACTACGTCTATAGACCTGGCCACGGTAGGCTGGATCAATGCAACGGCGCCTTTACAGTATCTGAAGAGTATCCCTACGGGACATATGCCTACTTTCTGACCGAAGATTACCCGGTAGTTCCACGCTGTTTCTCAGGGACACCTGATCAAAGCTTCAAATTCGGAAGGCGTTGAAGCCCTGAAACCCGCATCGCGTAGGCTGAAGCTACCTTTCGGTCAGCTTCAGCTCGATCCGCCGGTTCTGTGCCCGTGCTTGTGGCGTATTGTCTGGGTTTACCGGCTGGAACTCTCCAAACCCATTGGCCGCAAGACGGTTCGGCGGGATGCCCAAAGCGTCGACCATATAGCGGACCACCGACAACGCGCGGCCCTGGCTTAGCTCCCAATTGTCGCGATAGCGTCCGGACCCGGCAAGCGGTACGTTGTCAGTGTGACCGTCGACCCGAATGACCCAATTCAAACCCTCAGGGATTTCTGCGGCCACAGTGCGCAGGATCGCAGCAACTTTCGCCACCTCTTGCCTACCTTCCGGCGACAACACGGCCGAACCCGTGTCGAATAATACTTCGGACGAGAACACGAACCGGTCGCCTTCGATCCGCACGCCTTCCTGATTGCCCAGAACGTCGCGCAATCGTCCAAAAAACTCAGACCGATAACGTTGCAGATCTTCTGCCTGCGCCGTCAGCTCCTGGTTCTGATCCGTCAGTTCCTCGGCCTCGGCCTCCAGCCGGATCCGCTCTGCCTCTTCCAGCAATCGGCGGCGGCGCTCCTCTGAAGCGGCGCGGGCCAACGCGGCGTTCAGATCCTGACCCAAGGTCTGGATCTGAATTTCTGCGGCGGTGTTGCGTTCTTCATAGTCATCCAGCAGAGCCTGCAAAGACCCCAATTGACCACGCAGGGCTGCAATTTGCTGATTCAGCAAGGCCGCCTCGCGCTGTGCCTTGGCGGAAATCGCTTGCTCGGCCGACAGCGTCTCGCGCGCGACATCAAGAAGCGCGGCTTGTCGTTCGACCAGCGATCGCTGCTCTGCCGCCTCTGCCTGCGCTTCGGTCTGTGCATCCAAAGCGGCCTGCAACTGAGCCCTCAGTTCTTCGGTATCCAGATCACCAAACTGACGTTCCAGTTCCGCGCGCGCGGCGCGCGCTGCGGCCAGCAGTGTCAGGGTTTCTTCGGCCTCTTTCCGCTGTGCTTCAAGCGCAAGAGTCATAGCCGTCAATTCTGCATCGGCATCCTGCAACCGATTGCGTAGATTTTCGGCTGCTGCGGCTTCAGCGAGGCGCGCGGCCTCTTCCTCGGTCAGCTGTTGTTCCAGTTCTGCAATCTGAGCGGCCCGCTCCGCGCCGGTTTGTTCCAGATCGGCAACCAGCGCTTCCAGTGCCTCACGGCGGGCGGCGGCAAGGCGTGCGGCCTCGGCCTGCGCGTCAATTTCCGCGCGACTTTGCGCCAGGGCCTGGTTCAAAGATGCGCGCTGATCTTCCAACGCAGCGATATCCTCTTGCGCCCGGGCCTGATCGGCCAACAGCGCCGCGACCTGGGCTTCAAAATCGGTGATGCGACCCTGCACTTGGGCCAGATCTTCTTCGGCTTGTGTCAGGGTTGCGTTCAAGGCCCCCAACCGCGCTTGCAAACGGCTGTTTTCGCGTTCTTCCAGACCTAAGGCACCCGCCAGAGCAGCCACCTCGTCCGCGAGTGCGGTCAGTTCATCTTCTTGCCCAGAGATCGTTTCGCGCAACACAAACTGCACAACCATGAAAATGGTCAGCACAAAGGTCAGCACCATCAACAGGCCCGTCATCGCATCCACGAAACCGGGCCAAACTGAGCCCTGGAACCGTTGACCGGTGCGCCGGGACAGGGCCATGGGTTACTCTCCTTCGTGGGTGCTGCGCACCGCACCACGAGGAAGCGTCAGCGCCTTGACCAGCAATTCGATATCCTTGCGGAATTCATTCATGCTTTCCTGACGACCCGCCGAAATCTCTTCGAGAATACGCAGCAGTTGCACATCCATGGACCGCAGGCGCATCCGGCTTTCGGCATCGATGCCTTCGCCTGCACCATGTTCGCGCATGTGATCCAGCAGCGCATCCTGTCCAAGCGCCACGCGCTCCAACGCAGCGGTGATCCCCTCATTGTCTACCTGGCGCTGGTTCATCTCGCCGATGGCGCTCACCAGCTGACCCAGCTTGCCCGACACATCGGCCCGGTCTTGTTCCTGTGCTGAAAACAGGTCCTGCAACGCATCCATCTGCTCGGACATCGCGTCCAGAACCGGGGCCAGTACCGCGATTTCTGCGCCGCCATCTTCGCCCGAGGCAAAGCCCACACGCGTGATCGATGACAGCCATTCCTCTAGCTCGCGATAGAACCGGTTCTGCCCATGACCTGCGAATACCTCAAGCAGACCGACAATCAGTGACCCTGCGAGCCCCAGCAGCGAGGACCCGAAGGCCACGCCCATGCCTTGCAACTGCGCCTCAAGCCCGGTCATCAGGCGGTTAAAGACAGTCAGGCCTTCCTCACCCTCTTGCGGGTTCAGGCTGCGGATTGTGTCGACGATGGCCGGGACCGTGGTGGCCAGACCGAAGAAGGTTCCCAACAGACCCAAATAAATCAGGACATTGGTGATATAGCGCGTGATTTCGCGTTCTTCTTCCACCCGTTCCGCAACCGAATCCAGAATGGACCGGGTTGAGGTCGAGCTGATCTGAGACCGCGCGCCGCGTTCGCGCAGCAGCGAGGCCAAAGGCGCCAAAAGTTGCGGTGTGCGCGCATCTTCGCGGACGACCCCACCGACAAACGCCTCGATCCAGCGGACCGATCCGATCAGCTGGGTGACCTGATAAAAACAGGCAATCACACCGATGACGAAGACCATCAGAATGAAGCCGTTCAAATATGGGTTGGCGAAGAAGACCGGCAACACATAGGGCAACGCCAGAAACACACCCAGCCCGGCCAGACCGATTGCGATCAGCATCATCACGATCTGACGAATGGGATGCGAGAAATGGGGTCTCGCGCCCTGATGTGCCTGCGCCATGCGCGTGGTTCCTAATTTTGCCTGCTCTGACTTGAAAATAGCGAAATTCCGCCGGTGACGCCAAGGGTTTATGCCCTAATGCTCCGCACCCGTTGCGACAACCACTCAAGATCAGGGTCATGCAGCCCGATCTCGGCCAAATGTTCCGTGGTATTGTAGAGATATTCGGTGTTCGGCCCCCGCCCGCCAATCGCGTGGGCGATGATCTGGGCCTGCTCCTCCAGCGGCATCCCTCCGCAATACTGTACATGATGCGCATCGATCACATAAGTAACGGCATTCACGACGTCGCCATTGTCCAGATGCACATCCAGCATCCGTTCGACATAGGCAGATGAGATCAACTCGCGCTCGCGCAGCTCGTGCAAAGTACGGTCTTCGTGGCCGCCCTCAACGGCCAGAGCCAACCCTTTGCAGTGCGCCTCAGCCTGTTCATCCAGTGCCAGCACAAGGCCCGGATGCTCTTCGGTGCCCCGATGATGGATCGAGCTCATGCAGAAGGAGCGCGCGTAACCGTGCAGCGTTGCAAGCTCGCTGCGGGCGACGGGAAATCCCGGATTCCACAACAGCGATCCATACCCGAATACCCACATCGTCATTGCACTGGTCCTTGCCCGTTTGGGCCTATAAACATCAAATCCGAGGCAGGAAAAAGGCCAAAGCGGATGCGCCGACTGATACGAGTTCTCTTTTTCATCGTCACCCTATGGAGCCTGTATTGGTTTGTTGCGGGATTTGGGTTGCGCAATGCGATCACCAGCTGGTTTGATGCGCAGCAGGCGCGCGGATGGCAATCCGAATTCGCCGACGCTGAAACCTCGGGTTTTCCCGGACATCACGTCACCCGCCTGAACAGCCCAGCACTGGCCGATCCCGCCACCGGAACCGCTTGGAGCGCGGACTGGGTCGAATTCAAAAGTCCCGCGATCTGGCCCGGTCGCCAAGTCCTGCGTTTTGCCGAAACACCTCAACGTCTGTCCTATTTTGATCAAACCGCGACCATCACTGCTGATGATCTGCAGGCCGAACTACAGCTACAACCCGGCGTGGCACTGGTGCTTGAGAAGATGGCGCTGACAGCAGGGCCCTGGCAAATCACCGATGACGCCGATGCGCTGGCGGGTGGCAATACGCTAAGCCTGATGATGGAACAGACAGACACACCCGAAGCCTATGCGGTCGCCGCGCAGATCGATGGCTTTGCACCGGGTAACGACCTACGCGCACTGATGCATTCCGCCTCATCGCTGCCCCAGCGGTTCGAGACGCTGGAACTGGATATGGTGACCGTTTTTGACAAACCGTGGGATCGAACCGCCATTGAACAGAACCGTCCCCAACCTGTCGAAATCACGTTGAAACTGGCCGAAATCAAATGGGGCGAGCTTCGCTTGTTTGCGGCAGGAGAACTGGATGTCGACACGCAGGGCATTCCAACCGGTGAAATCGCGATCAAGGCCGAGAACTGGCGCGATATGATCGCCATGGCCAATGCGGCGGGGGCCCTTCCGGACCAAGCCGTTGATCCGGTGACGCGGGCGTTGAACTTTCTGGCGGGGCTGGGTGGCAATCCAAATGCGCTGGATCTGCAGTTGAATTTCCGCGACGGGTTCGTGGCATTGGGCCCCCTACCCTTGGGGCCAACCCCGCGCTTGATCCTGCGCTAGCGACAATAGGCGCCGCTGCGATAACGGGCCGTGTCCAGATGGAAATGGTCGCGGTGATAGCGGTCTGAATTCGGGCCCAACACCGTGCCAAACGGCCCACAGGCCCCACGCCAGACTTTCTTGAGTTGTTTCTGAGACGGGTTCTTGCGCCATCCGTTCAGCACGGTCACAACCTCTCCATCCGCCATCACAAAGCCCGAGATATCAATGGCGCGACCTTTGCCATGCTCTGATATTCGTGCGCCTTTGCGATTGTTGCGGGTGCGACAGGCGTAGTGGGCGGCCACCTGCAACTGCACGACCGGCCCGCGTCGCTTGAAGGTCGGTTTGACGGACTTGTCGACCCATTCGTTCAGTGCAATCGCCGTGCCGCAATCCATCGTCGACGCACGGCTGAGCGTGACACCCGAGACAGAGGTGATCTGTACAGCATCCCTGACCCCGCAGGCTTTTGTCTTGCTGGTCACACGACCAACAGGCTTGCCCTGTATCGCAATGTCCCCACAGACAGAGCCTTTGCGCAGCTTGCGTTTCTTGAACAAAATCTGCTGTTCCAAAGCCTCTGGCCGCGCAAACGGCATCAAAGAGGTATCCGGGCTGAGCAGCGGCAGATCAGATGGTCGCGCCGCAACGGCGGCGATCTGAGGCGACACAGGTCGCTGGACGGGCCGCATGTTTGGGATGCTCAGCGGGGTCGCCGTCCGACTGGTTACTGCCGCCAGATCGACGGTGTCTGATGGGCGCGCGATGGGGACCAACGATTGCTCGGGCGCTGACGCGTGGCCAGTACCGCACCAGAGTGCGGCCACCATGATCAGAAGGCGTCCCGCAATCGGCCTCATGATCCGATCTTTCCCCGGCCAAAATCTGGTGCGTCCGTATCCTGGCCCGCATCAATGATACCTCGCCGGATCGCCCGTGTGCGGGTGAAATAGTCAAACAGGTGCTCTCCGTCCCCGGTGCGAATGGCGCGTTGCAGGGCAAAAAGCTCCTCGGTAAACCGCCCCAGAATTTCCAGTGTCGCGTCTTTGTTGGACAGGAACACATCGCGCCACATCGTCGGGTCCGAGGCCGCGATACGCGTAAAGTCACGAAAACCCGCAGCCGAGTATTTGATGACCTCGGTATCCGTGACCCGACGCAGATCATCTGCAACCCCAACCATCGTGTAAGCGATCAGGTGCGGCGCATGAGAGGTGACGGCAAGAACCAGATCATGGTGATCCGCGTCCATCTCATCGACATTCGAGCCCATACCCTCCCATAACGCGCGCAATCGGGAAATCGCATCCGGATCAGTGCCTTCAACCGGAACCAGCAGACACCAGCGATTGTCGAACAGCTCGGCAAAACCGGACTCGGGCCCGGAATGCTCGGTCCCTGCCAACGGGTGTGCAGGGATGAAATGCACGCCCTCAGGGATATACGGTTGAACACTTTGGATCACGTGCCGCTTGACCGAGCCTACATCCGAGACGGTCGCACCGGCCTTCAAAACTGGCGCAATCTCCTCGGCCACTGCGCCCATCGCGCCGACAGGGACGCAGAGCACCACCAGATCGGCCCCGTCAACAGCCTCGCAAGCTGTGTCACAAACAAGGTCACACAAGCCGATCTTGCGGGCCGTGTCGCGGGTTGCCTCGGACCGCGCATACCCAGTGACTTCGCCAGCCAGACCGGCGCGCTTGATGGCCCAGAACATGGACGACGCGATCAGGCCCAGCCCAATCAGCGCAACGCGGTCATAAATCTGGCTCATGCGGCGCCCTCTTTGAATGCGGTGATCGCAGCAACAACGCGGCGACAGGCCTGTTCATCGCCCACGGTGATCCGCAAAGCGTTTGGCAGGTTGTAGCCTGCAACCCGGCGCACAATCAAACCCTGCGTTTTCAGGTAGTAATCGCAGGCCTCAGCCTCGGCCCTGTCGGCAAAACGCGCAAGGATGAAGTTGGTACAAGACGGGTCCGAGGACACACCAATCTTGGCCAGTTCCTCACTCAACCAAACGCGCCACCGCGCGTTTTCTGACTGGCAGAAGGTCAAAAACTCCACATCATTCACCGCTGCCTCTGCCGCGGCCAAAGCTGTCAGCGAGAGGTTAAAGGGCTGCCGTACCCGGTTCAGCACGTCGATGATGCTCTGGTGCGCATAGCCCCAGCCAACTCGCATCCCACCCAGCCCGTACACTTTCGAAAAGGTCCGGGTCATGATGACATTCTCATGGGCATCCACAAGTGACGCACCGCCGTCGAACCCATCCACAAACTCGGCATAGGCCCCATCCAATACAAGCAGACAGCTGTCAGGCAGACCCTGCGCCAGACGCTCCAGCGCGTCATTTGAGATCATGGTCGAGGTTGGATTGCCGGGGTTGGTGACAAACACGATCCGCGTCTGGCCCGTGACTGCAGCCAAAATGGCATCTACATCCACCTTGCGGTCCCGCTCGGCCACCATGACCGGTGTCGCCCCGGCCATGCGCGCGATGATCGGGTACATGGAAAACCCATGCTCGGTATAGATCACCTCATCTCCCGGCCCTGCATAGGCCTGAGCGACGAATTGCAGCACCTCATCACTGCCGACACCACATATGATCTGCGCTGGGTCCAACCCGTGCCGCGCGCCGATGGCCGTGCGTAGGCTGGCGTGATCGGTGCTGGGATAACGGTGCAAAGTGGCGGCGCTGTCACGTATAGCTTCAATCGCTTTGGGGCTTGGCCCGAACGGGTTTTCGTTCGAACTCAGCTTGATCACATGCTCCACACCGGCCACATGCGACTGCCCGCCCTGATAGAGCGCGATATCCATTATGCCGGGTTGTGGGGTGATCTTGGTCATGAGAGGCTCCGTTCAATGAGCCTCTCATACCTGTCTCAAAGGATTGAGAAAAGCAGCAATTCTCCTATGCCGCCTTGAAACGGGCCGTCGCCGGGTCAGCGTTGTAACAGGGCGCAAACTCCTCGGTCCGGCGAGACAGGTCATTGACGCTCTCGATGATGAACTGAACCGTCTCTTCGCTCATGAGGTAGGAGAAGTTCAAACGCACCCAACCCGGCTTTTTCATTTCTTCCCCGGCTGAAAGCGCTGCATGCAGTTCGTCCGATGCGGCGCGTTCGATCCCCAGCAAACGATGCGCATAAGGCCCCGCACAGGCACACCCGCCACGCGCCTGAATGCCATAGACATCGCTCAGCATCCGAGTGAACAGCTGTTGATGCACGGGTTGACCCGCGTTGTCCCGGATCAGGAACGAGAAGATCGGCAGGCGATGCGCAGCCTCGACCCCCAACAAGGTCAGATTCGGATTGTCTTGCCAACCGTCCAGAGCCATCTGATTGAACCGCTCTTCGCGACGGGCGATTTCGTCGGTGCCCACAACATCCTTGACGATAAAGGCCAAAGCCGCGCGGATATCTCCGATGACGTTGGGCGTACCAGCCTCTTCCCGCACCGACAGATCGTCGCTGTAATCGTGACGCCAGGGCGACACAAAACTGACTGTTCCCCCGCCCGGCCAGCTGGGGCAGCGCCGCTGCACCGCGAGCTTGTTCACGATCAGGACACCCGACGCGCCCGGCCCGCCGGGAAACTTATGCGGAGAGACTACGATTGCATCCTTGTGGGCATCCTCGGGACCCATATCAATCGGCAGGTAGGGCCCGCCCCCAGCATAGTCCCAAACAGCCATCGCTCCATGTGCCTTGAGCATCCGTGTGACCGGATCTGGGTCAGTGATGATGCCCGTGACATTCGAAGCCGCAGAAAAGGACCCGATCACCAGATCAGCATCGGCATGTGCCCCCAACGTTTCTTCCAATGCGTCCAGATCAATCCCACCACCCTTAGCTTCGGGGATTTCGACGACCTGCGCCTTGCTTTCCCGCCAAGGCAGAATGTTCGAATGATGCTCATACGGACCAATCAAAACAACCGGCTGCACTGCGTCCTCTACGCCCAGCAAATTCACCAGACGATTCAACCCTGCTGTCGCGCCCGACCCGGTGAAGATCACCGCGTCGTTCTCGGCAGCCCCGACGATGCGAGCGATTTCTGCACGCGCTTCGCGGCGCAGACCCGTCATATATGATCCGCAATACGATGCTTCGGTGTGGCTGTTTGCATAGAACGGCAGAACATGGTGGGCCACATAGTCTTCGACTTGTTGCAACGCGCGACCCGAAGCTACGTAATCCGCATATACAAGCGGCACATCCCCATTCAAACCGGGGATCAGAACGTTCTCTCCGATCAATCCGTCGCGCAGATTGGAATTTTGAGTGGTGAAACAGAGTTCCGCTCGAAATCTGGACAGGGTCATGGCATTGCTCCTAGTTATGCCACTAAGATGATTGATCCAGATTGGGGAAAACCACTCTATTTTTGCGTAGTTTTCTTGATACTTGTGTCATATGGTGAACTATGACACTAAAGTTAGATCAAATAGACACACGCATCCTCAAGGAACTGCAAAAAGACGCCACACTGTCTCAGCGTGAGCTGGCGGATCGCGTCGGACTGTCCCAAAATGCCTGCTGGCGACGATTGAAGGCTCTGAACGAAAACGGGGTGCTGATCGGCTCAACCGCCAGGATCGCGCGCGAGAAACTAGGGCTTACGCTTGTGGTATTCGTCATGCTCCGCACGCGTCACCACTCGGCTGACTGGCTGCAGGCCTTCCGACGTCACGTATTGACGATCCCCGAAGTGGTAGATTTCCATCGGATTGGCGGGGATTATGACTATCAACTCAAAGTCGTCACGCAAGATATGGCGTCCTACGACAAAGTCTATCAACGCTTGATCGAAAAGGTCGAACTGGACAGCGTCACATCATATTTCGCGATGGAGGCCATTGCCGAAGGGCGCCCGCTCCCCCTCTGATCCAAACTTCATCTGGCCAGAAATATCTCGGGGGAGTCGCGCAGCGACGGGGGCAGAGCCCCCCTTCAAACAAAAAAAGACCGCGCCAAGTGGCGCGGCCCTTCTGAATTCGATTTAACTGCGAAGATCAGTTCTTCGCGTAGAATTCGACGACCAAGTTCGGTTCCATCATGACCGGGTAAGGCACATCACCCAGGCCCGGTGCGCGCACGAAAGTCGCGGTCATTTTCGAGTGATCTGCGTCGATGTAATCCGGCACATCACGCTCGGCCAGAGAAGCTGCTTCAAGAACAACAGCCAGTTGCTTCGACTTGTCACGCACTTCGATCACATCGCCTTCTTTGACACGGTAGCTGGGGATGTTGACCCGCTTGCCGTTCACCTTGACGTGGCCGTGGTTCACGAACTGACGTGCGGCAAACACGGTCGGCACAAATTTGGCGCGGTAAACGACCGCATCCAGACGACGCTCCAGCAGACCGATCAGGTTTTCACCGGTATCGCCTTTGACTCGCTCAGCTTCTGCGTAAATGCGGCGGAACTGCTTCTCGGTCAGGTCGCCATAGTAGCCTTTCAGCTTCTGCTTGGCGCGCAACTGCAGACCGAAGTCTGACAGTTTGCCCTTGCGGCGCTGGCCGTGCTGGCCGGGGCCGTATTCACGACGGTTGACCGGGGATTTCGGACGACCCCAGATGTTTTCGCCCATCCGGCGGTCGATTTTGTACTTGGCAGACGTGCGTTTGGTCACGGCTGATCTCCTTCGTTTTAGTCGAGGCCCAGGGGCCACTATGAAGGGCGTTGTCCTCTTGAGGTTTCCCCCATGACAGGCATCCCCTTACGGGGGCCACCAACACCAATGAAGCCGCGCTTATATCTGCAAAGAAGGCAGAGTCAACATGCGAAACCGCAGTTAAATGTACTAAACCTACAAGGCGTACGCACTCTCTGGATCGGTTAAACCAACCCAGGTCAAATTCATTCAGATAATAGAGGAAAACTAGTCAGGACAAACCGGGGTGAGGAAAGCTGACTACATTCGCATCCGCTGCGGTGCGCGCCGAGGCAGACGTGGCGTAGTGCGACACTTCGCTGATCCAAAACAACTGGTCACGCGCCGGGCAGCCGTTTTCAAATACAAATGTCGGGTCAACATCACCCTCTTGCACCACCAAATCCGCACAGAACTGTTGCGCCCCGTTCGACAGAACGACTGAGGCACAGGTATCGCCCGGAATTTCCCGAATAACGGCAAAACGATCAACAACAGAAGAAGAAGTCGCACCCATCGAGCCAACGCGTTCAATGCTTTGCTCTAAGCTTGTGGCCAAAACTACGGCTTGCCCACGCCAGGACCAAGCCGCACCAACCACCAAGGAATCCAAAGGCGCTGCTTCAAGCTCATCAAGCTCGGTCTGCGCCCACGATATTGCTATATGACCACTAAGATTTGATCTCATCTGCCCGCGTTCACCCCTAAACACATTTAACTTGTTACCAGTGGCTATCTATCAACCAGAAATTCGGCAAAAAAGAGACCAAATTCAAACATAACAAAGATTGTTGCAGAACGGATTCAAATCCGATCAACTAGACTCGAACCGTCTGCAAGACCTGATCACGCGTCAAGTCTTCCTTTGCACCTTTGATCATGACCTCGCCGCGCCGCAACACGACGAGCCTGTCGGCAAGGTCATAGGCAAAGTCGAAGTATTGCTCAACCAAAACAATTGCCATTCTATCTGTGGCTCTGAGGTGCCGGATCACGTCCCCGATCTGTTGAATTATGTTTGGCTGGATACCTTCAGTCGGCTCGTCCAACAACAGAAGGCGCGGTTTTGTGATCAGCGCCCGCGCGATAGCCAGCTGCTGCTGTTGCCCGCCGGACAAATCGCCACCGCGCCGGTTTTGCATTTTCTTCAGAACAGGGAAAAGATCATAGATTTCGCCCGGGATGACATGTTCAGATGCCGGTAGGCACGAAAATCCGGTCTCCAGATTCTCTCGCACCGTAAGCAGCGGGAAAATCTCGCGCCCTTGCGGCACGTAGGCGACGCCTTTCAACGCCATCCGATGCGCGGGCAAAGCACCCAGAGGCTCGCCATCCAATTCTAACTTGCCTCCTGAACGTGGATGCGTGCCTGAGATTGCTTTCATCAGGCTGGTTTTTCCAACGCCATTGGTTCCCATGACACAGGTAACTTCACCTTGCCGGGCTTCCATGGAAATTCCGTTCAGGATTTGAGAATGCCCATAGTGCAACGTCAGATCGGTCAAATTCAACATCAGTTAGCGCCCCAGATAGACATCGATCACGTCCTGGTTGGATGTCACATGATCAAGGCTGCCTTCAGCCAGAACCGAGCCCTCGTGCAAAACCGTGACTTTGCAGTTCAGCCGCCGGACAAACTCCATGTCATGTTCAACGACCACGACGGCACGGGTTTTGGCCGCATTGACCAGAATATCGGTTGTGTGTTCACGTTCTTGCGGCGTCATGCCAGCGGCGGGTTCATCGACCAAAAGCAGACGCGGGTCCTGTGCCAGCAACATGCCAATTTCCAACCACTGCTTTTGGCCATGGCTCAGCTCACCTGACTTGCGGTCGAGGTCATGGCTCAGGCCAATTTCAGCCGCCAATTCTTCGACCTTCTGCAAGTCGTTTGCAGCGGGACGATACAGCAGAACACCCAACCATCCGCGTTTGTTCTTTAATGCCATAAGCAGGTTCTCCTGCACCGTCTGATCCTCGAACACAGTCGGTTTCTGGAATTTTCTGCCAACTCCCACCTGAGCGATCTTGGCCTCGCTCATCCGCAAAAGCGAGACGGATTTCTCGCCCCAGATCACACGACCTTCGTCGGGCTGGGTTTTGCCAGTCACAATATCCATGAACGTCGTTTTCCCGGCGCCGTTTGGGCCAATGACAGCACGCAACTCCGCCTCACCGATCCGGAAGGAAAGGTTGTTGATGGCGCGAAACCCGTCGAAGGTGACAGAAACGCCGCTCACTTCAAGCAGAGTGCTCATTCCGTAGCCTCCTTTTCACGCAATGCCCCGTCATCGGGGCCAAGGGCCGCGCCGTGCCGGTCTGGGTGGTTCCGCTTTGCCCAAAGGTCAAACAAGCCTCCGATCCCTTGTGGGGCGAACAGCGTGACCAGCACAAAAGAAACGCCCAACAGGACCTGCCACCAATCGACCCATTTGATCGTGTAAAAGCCCAGCGGGATGTCCGGGGCCTGCCCACCGGTGAACCACGTGCTCAGCAGGCTGACAAAAGCGGCGCCGATAACTGCGCCGTACAAACGTCCACGCCCACCGATAGCGACCCAGACGGCGAGATAGATCGAGGCGATCGGGGCCATCTCCTCGGGGTTGATGATGCCTGCCTGTGGATAATAAAGCGCCCCTGCAATCCCGGCGATACAGGCGGTTAGCGTGAAGACAGTAAGTTTATAAACTTCGACAGAATACCCGAGGAACCGAACCCGCGCCTCATTGTCGCGAATGCCCCTGAGAACCGATCCGAACTTGCCCGAAACGATCCACGCGGCCGTCATATAGCCCAGCCCCAGCGCCAGTGCGGATGCCCAAAGAAACCAGATCGATACCACATCCTGAGAGGCGCTAATTCCGGGTAGGTTCTGAAGGCCCGACAAGCCGTTGTTCCCGCGCAATCCACTGTCGTTCTGAAACAGGTAGAGGGCCAGCGCAAGCGTCATGGCTTGGGTCAGGATCGAAAGGTATACACCCGTTACTCGGCTGCGGAAGGCCAGCCAGCCGAAGATCAGCGCCAGAAGTCCGGGCACCAACACGACCAGTATCAGTTGCAGGGTCAGGCTATGGGAAAAGGCCCAGATCAACGGGAAGTCCGACGATCCGACCACGCCAAAAATCTGCGTTCCGATGGCGTCCACGACCTCGGTCTGGGTAGGGGGGATTTCAGTTTGTGACAGAGACTCGACCACGATCAGACGCGTGCGTTCGTACATCAGCCACATGCCGATCATATAGCCTCCTAGCCCGAAGAAGGCGAAATGCCCCAGTGAAAGGATACCGGTAAAGCCCCAGACCAGATCCATAGCTACGGCAATCAGGCACAGGCACAGGGTCTTGCCCAGCGTCTTGACGAAACTGGTTGATATCACGCCGATTCCGAACCCTTCGGACAGGACGGTTACGCCCAAAGTGAACAGCGACAGGATGGCCAGAAAGACAAGCACCGAGGGGTTCTTGGCGACAAAGCTGCGTTCCATGGCTCAATCCCCCGCCGCGCGGCCTTTGAGGGCAATAATGCCCCTTGGCCGGAATTGGATGAAAATGATGATGAAGATGATCATGTAGGTCTGCGCGGCGAGGGTGTTCGACGGGTTCATCCACTCGATCCCCTTCTGCAAGAAGCCGATCATGCCTGCCCCTGCCAACGCGCCCCAGATGTTGCCAACACCGCCGACAACCACAGTCATGAAGCTTTGAACGATATAGTCGCTGCCCAGATCGGACGTGACCTTGGCGAACAGACCAATCGCAACCCCGGCAATTCCGGCGATGCCGGAACCAAGCCCAAAGGTTAGCATATTCACCCGCCCCGGATTGATGCCCATCGACCCGGCCATGCGTGGGTTCTGCGTCACCGCGCGCATCTCAAGCCCCAGCCGGGTGCGTTTCATGATGTACAGGAACAGCCCAAGAAAGATCATCGCCAGAACGAAGATCGCGATGCGGATATAGCTGATCGAGACCACATCATTCAGCACCCACGCCCCGTCCAACCAGCCGGGCGCGGTTAGCGGTCGCGCCTGCGTGCCGAAGATGTTCTTGGCCAGCTGTTGCAGCGCAATCGAGATGCCGAACGTCGCCAGTAGCGTCTCCAAAGGGCGCGAATAGAGCCAGCGGATCACCAGCCGCTCCATCGCGACGCCCATGGCGAAGGTGACGGCAAAAGCCATCGGGATGGCCACGATGATCGACAGCGTATGGTCGGGGATGAACTGCTGCACCACGTAGCCGGTATAGGCACCCATCATGATGAACTCTCCATGGGCCATGTTGATCACGCCCATAACGCCAAAGGTGATGGCCAGACCGATGGCAGCGAGGAAATAGATCGACGCCAATGAGATCGCGTCCAGTGTCAGGTCGAGGGTCTGGTTCAGACCAACCTTCAGCTCGATCTGTTCCAGCGCCTTTTCCGCGGCGGCTGTGACTTCGGGCGAGGGTTCGGCATAGGCGTCAAAGAAGACATGCGTTTCCAACGCAGAACCGATGTCGGCATCGGTGATCAAAGCAGGGACGAGGCCGACTTCGGCCAGAGCAACGTAAGCCTGAGCACGCGTGGCGTCAGAGTTCAGCTGCGTAACAGGAATATCTCCTACGCGTTCACCGTCGATATTGGCGGCCAGTGCGGCGCGTATATCATCCGGCGAGGTACGCGGAGCTGCGAGGTCATTGGCGACCAACAGGTCATAGGCCTCGCCCCGCAACAGGGCTTCTGATCCGGGGTCTAGTATATTGGCGATATTCGCGTCAGTAGGCAGTTCAGTGCCCGTCTGGCGTTTGGTCACGACCAGAGGGTTCAAGGCCGCACGAACGTCCACACCCAGATCGTCGGACATCTCTTCAATCGCAGCCACACGTGCTGCGGTATCCTCGTCATACCCGATGGTCAGCAACCGCTCGAGACGTTGTTTCTGCGCTTTCAGATCGGCATCCGGCTCGTCGTCAATCGAGGCGCGCAGCGGCTCCAACAGAGCGGCCCCGGGATCGCGTTGGATAGATGTCAAAGCAGCCAGACGTTTGGCACGATCCGGGTCGGTCAGTTGGAACTGCACCAAAGCCGTCCCGATCATCGCGCGGATGCCGCTATTGGGTTTCAACTGCTTCAGGTCGGATTTCTCAAACGTGCCAACGACTTCTCCGGTGTCGAAATCGGTCAGTTCATACGACCGCCCCTCGGCCTTTTCACCTGAAAAGAACAAGCCATCCGACTTGCGCATCCACACGTCTTTGGCGGCCCATGTCTCAAGCATCACCTGCGCCTGCGGCAACCCGCTGCTAGCAATCGCATCAATCGCAGGCCCAATCGTCTTGCGCGAGCTTTTGGCGATGATCTCCTGATGCTCTTGCAGGATCGGCTGCAAACCGCTCTCTTGCGCATTGGCCGTTAGGCAGGCGCACAGGATCGCGAGGCCCGCAAGGAATAGTCGTAACATGTGGTGAAACCCGAGGTGTCTTTAGGGCAAGGCGGGCGACGACACCCGCCTTGCGAGAAGATTAGTAGTTCGACAGGGTCTGAACGCAGGTCTTGGTCTCGGTGTTGTACATACCGCAACCCAGCTCTTTCCAATCCGAGATCAGAACTGCCGATTCTGGCAGGAAGTCAGTCCATGCATCACCCGGAACGACGTCTGTTTCGCTGATGATATCGAACTGACCGTCTTCCTGAATCTCACCTATGAGAACCGGCTTGGCCAGGTGGTGGTTCGGCAGCATCACGGCAGTGCCACCGGTCAGGTTCGGGAATTCCTGGCCGTACATGGCGGCGCGCACGGCATCCACTTCGGTCGATCCGGCCTCGGTCGCGGCGTTTACCCACATGTTGAAGCCGATGTAATGCGCCTCCATCGGGTCATTGGTCACGCGGTCTTCACCCATGGTGGCTTTCCACGTCTCAACGAATTCGGCGTTCACGTCGGTATCTGCCGACTGGAAATAGTTCCACGCGGCTAGGTGACCGACCAGGTTGGTGGTATCCAGACCCGAGAGTTCTTCCTCACCGACTGAGAAGGCTACGACCGGGATGTCATCCGCCGAAACGCCCGCAGCCGCCAGTTCCTTGTAGAAGCCGATGTTTGCGTCTCCGTTGATGGTCGAGATCACGCCGACTTTCTTACCGTCGGCACCCAGCGCAACAACGTCTGCGACGATCTTGGACCAATCGGAATGGCCGAAGGGGGTGTAGTTGACGAAGATATCCTCGTCCGCGATGCCTTTACCCTTCAGGTAGCTTTCCAGAATATTGTTGGTGGTACGCGGGTACACATAGTCAGTGCCTAGCAGCGCGAATTTCTCAACACCCAGCTCGTCCAGGAAGTAGTCAGTCGCAGGGATCGCCTGCTGGTTCGGCGCGGCACCGGTGTAGAAGACGTTCTTCGAGGATTCTTCGCCCTCATACTGAACCGGGTAGAACAGCAGGCCGTTCAGCTCTTCGATCACGGGTAGAACCGATTTCCGGCTGACCGAGGTCCAGTTGCCAAAGATCACGTCCACCTCATGCACAGTCAGCAGCTCGCGCGCTTTTTCAGCAAATAGCGGCCAGTCCGAGGCTGGGTCGACAACAACCGCCTCAAGCTGTTTGCCCAGCAGGCCGCCCTTGGCGTTTTGCTGGTCGATCAGCATCAGCATCGTGTCTTTTAGCGTAGTTTCCGAGATCGCCATCGTGCCAGACAGCGAATGCAAAACACCAACTTTGATCGTATCTTCATCCGCCAACGCAGCGGTCGCCATAGCTGCAAGAACAAGTGATCCGGCAAGCGTGGATTTGAGCGATTTCATGTAATCCTCCTGGCGGGGCCGGGAGAGAGGGCTTGCACAAAGGCGCGTTTCTCTTCTACCTGATCCCCGCAACTGTTGTTGCGTTACGTGTGGCGGTTGTGTTCGAGGTCCAATTCGCGCAGCCGTCACACACCCTTGGTTTTTCCCAAGTGGGCACGCTTACGGTTTCTGCATTGCAGCATCATTATCAATTCGTGGATTGATCATTTCCGCAGATCAGTCCCGCCTGACTATTTTTTAATCAGTCAGGCGGCGTGAAGCCCAAAATTTAGACACCCCTTCAGGAAACGCTTCGAATTCTGACCCTTGGAATAGAGTCCCGGCGCTCAACAGGGAAAACAGACGACACAGTTCTTTGAGTTGCAGGTCCGCCATCACACATCACGCTTCGATACCGCCCCCTTTGACCGCCGCGCCGCCGCGCGCGCAGGGATCGGTTCGTCTCAGCACAAAGCGTTTGGGCAAAACCTCGGTTCTGAATGCATTTCGCCAATCCGGTTCATTCAAGTGTCTTTTCCCCCGGACAGATGGGGATGGGCTGGATGCAGTCCTTTTGAACACCGCCGGAGGGATCACCGGCGGGGATGTGTTCAAATTTCAGGGTCACGCAACCGAGGGCACGGCGCTGTCGCTTACGACACAAGCCTGCGAACGCGCCTATCAGGCTAAACCGGGGCCGCCGGGCCAGATATCAAACCTGTTGAAGGTCGATGCCGGCGCCCGGCTCACTTGGTTACCGCAAGAGACAATTTTGTTCGAAGGCAGCGCGCTCGATCGTCATCTGAATATCGATCTGACCTCGGGGGCCTCGGTTTTGATGGCAGAATCCTGGGTCTTTGGGCGCGCAGCCATGGGCGAGGTACTGACCGACATTCGCCTGCGCGATAGGATCGAAATTCGAAAGAACGGCAAACCCATCTTTCTGGATGCGATGCAGTTCAACGGCGATCTGAATGCTCATTTGGCCAGACCCAACATCGCCAACGGCGCCGGCGCAATGGCGCTGGTCGTCTTTGTTTCGTCAGCTGCCGAAGGTCAGCTGGATGCGATCCGAAAGATGCTGCCGGAAACGGTTGCGGGGGCCACGCTGGTAAAAAATGACCTGATGGTCGTCAGGATACTGGCGCCAAACAGTTTTGAGTTACGCCGCGTGCTGATCCCGATCCTGCGGCGATTGAGCGACGATACCTTACCCCGATGCTGGATGATCTGAGATGAATCTGACCCCTCGTGAAAAAGACAAGCTGCTGGTTGCCATGGCTGCCGAAATTGCCCGCAAACGGCTGGCGCGCGGCGTCAAGCTGAACCACCCCGAGGCGATTGCCCTGATCACTGACGCAGTGGTCGAAGGGGCGCGCGACGGTCGGTCCGTCGCCGATATGATGCAGGCCGGGGCCGAAGTGATCAGCCGCGCGCAATGCATGGAAGGCGTGCCCGAAATGATCCACGAAGTTCAGGTCGAGGCCACCTTTCCCGACGGCACCAAACTGGTGACAGTCCATAATCCCATCCGCTGAAAAAGGAACTCTTAATTGATCCGTATGCTCTTTCCCGCCTTCATCCTCGCTGGCCCTGCAGCGGCACATACCGACACGCATATTCACGCCCATGGCTCGGACTATATCACTCTGGGCGTTGGCCTGGCTCTCGTCGCTCTGGGCGCCATTGCGGTGATTGCAAAGCTGAACAAATGATCCCCGGAGAGCTGTTCCCGGCCGAGGGCGACATTACTCTGAACGCAAGCGCAACGGCGCTGACACTGATGGTGGCCAATACCGGTGACCGGCCGATTCAGGTCGGCTCGCATTATCACTTCGCCGAGACGAACCCAGCGCTTGAATTCGACCGTGCCGCCGCGCACGGGATGCGCCTGGACATCGCCCCAGGCACCGCCGTGCGGTTCGAACCGGGTCAATCGCGCGAGGTTTCGCTGATCCCGGTCGGCGGAGCGCGGGAGATTTATGGGTTCAACCAAAAAGTCATGGGATCGCTTTAATGCCCGCAACAATCAAACGCTCTGACTATGCCGCCATGTTCGGCCCCACCACCGGCGACAAGCTGCGGCTGGCTGATACCGATCTGGTGATCGAAGTCGAACGCGACCTGACCGCCGAGCGTGCCGGCGCAGCCGCGACCGGAGGGATCGGTGACAACGCGCTGCTCTACGGGGAACAGGTCAAGTTCGGCGGTGGCAAGGTGATCCGCGACGGGATGGGGCAATCTCAGGTTACGCGCGCCGCGGGGGCCGTGGATACGGTCATCACCAATGCTTTGATCGTCGACCACTCGGGCATCTACAAGGCGGATGTGGGCCTCAAAGACGGGCGCATCGAAAAGATCGGAAAGGCAGGAAACCCGGATACGCAGCCGGGCGTCGATATTATCATCGGTCCGGGGACCGAAGCCATTGCTGGCGAAGGGCGCATCCTAACAGCAGGCGGGTTCGACAGCCACATCCATTTCATCTGCCCGCAACAGATTGAGGACGCGCTGCATTCTGGCCTGACCACGATGCTGGGCGGCGGCACCGGCCCGGCACACGGCACATTGGCCACGACATGTACGCCGGGTCCCTGGCACATCGGACGGATGCTGCAAGCAGCCGATGCGTTCCCGATGAACCTGGCAATTGCGGGCAAAGGCAACGCCTCTCTACCCGCCGCTCTTGAGGAACAGGTCAAAGCCGGGGCTTGTGCGCTGAAACTGCACGAGGATTGGGGCACAACCCCTGCCGCCATCGACTGCTGCCTCTCGGTCGCGGATGCGATGGACGTGCAGGTGATGATCCACACCGATACGTTGAACGAATCCGGCTTTGTTGAAAACACGGTGGCGGCCATGAAAGGTCGCACGATCCACGCTTTCCACACCGAAGGCGCAGGTGGGGGCCACGCACCAGATATTATCAAGATCTGCGGCGAGAACCACGTTCTGCCCTCATCCACCAACCCCACGCGCCCTTTCACTGTGAACACTGTCGAGGAACATCTGGATATGTTGATGGTTTGCCATCACCTCGACAAATCCATCCCTGAAGATGTGGCCTTTGCCGAAAGTCGCATCCGGCGCGAGACCATCGCCGCCGAGGATATTCTGCATGACATGGGCGCCTTCAGCATCATCGCCTCGGACAGCCAGGCTATGGGTCGGGTCGGAGAAGTTCTGATCCGCACCTGGCAAACAGCCGACAAAATGAAAAAGCAACGCGGTCGTCTGCCAGAAGAAACCGGCGAGAACGACAATTTGCGGGTCCGGCGCTACATTGCCAAATACACGATCAACCCCGCAATTGCGCATGGGTTGAGCCACGAGATCGGCAGTATCGAAGAAGGCAAACGCGCCGATCTGGTGCTGTGGAACCCGGCGTTTTTTGGCGTCAAGCCCGAGATGGTGTTGCTGGGCGGTACCATTGCGTGTGCGCAGATGGGGGATCCGAACGCTTCGATCCCGACACCGCAGCCAGTTTACAGCCGCCCTATGTTCGGGGCTTATGGCCGCTCGGTCGAAAACTCTGCTATCACCTTCGTCTCTCAAGCCGCTCAGGCCGACGGGATTGGCGATACGCTGGGATTGGCAAAGCAAACCGTCGCCGTTCAAAACACGCGGGAGATCAGCAAACAGGATCTTCTGCTAAACAACGCGACCCCGCATGTAGAAGTCGATCCGGAAACCTACGAGGTCCGCGCAGATGGCGAGTTGCTGATCTGCCAGCCAGCCGAAGTTCTACCGATGGCACAGCGATACTTTTTATTCTGATCAATATTTGTGCTGCAATGCAGCATATGCAACGCGGCCATGACGAAAGGCCCTCTACTCACCGAGGACGAAATGACCAAGTATGAAAACCAAGGGAGGACCAACTTAGACCAGTTTACTGGAGGTCCTGATGGCACATTCAACAACCAACCCACGCACTGGCTTTTCGATTGCTGGCTTCTTCCGCTCTGTTGGCGAAGCATTTTACAACGGGATGATAGCCGTGGCCGAAGCGCGATCACGCTCGAAGCAAATCGAGTTTCTGCAATCGCTCAGCGACGAAGACCTGAAAAAGCGCGGCATCTCTCGCGACCAAATCGTGTATCACGTCTTTTCGGACTCCGTCTGGCGCTGAACTCCGCAACTGCAGATGGGGCGTATCTATGACCGCCCTGTTTTGCACTGCCCACCGATATTCGGACCATCTTCACGGTGATCCCACTGATGAACTGTCGCTAACATATGACGACAGGTTCTTGCGGCGCAAAATGCTGACCTGTGAAAGCGGTATGCAAGTTCTGGTGGATCTGGCACAAACTACCTCTCTGAACCATGGCGGCGCGCTGGTTCTGGACGATGGTCGCCAAGTGAAAATACAGGCCGCACCCGAAGCCCTGCTGGAGGTCACAGCCCCGGACCTGGCGCGTATCGCATGGCATATTGGCAATCGCCATACACCCTGCCAGATCGAAGCCGAACGTCTGCTGATCCAGATCGATCACGTTATCCGCGACATGTTGATGAAAATCGGCGCAACGGTGCGAGAAGTGCGAGAACCCTTCACCCCCGAAGGTGGGGCCTATGGTCATGGCAGGACACATGGCCACGCCCACTGACGCCGATATCCTGACGCTGACTCAATGGCTATCCCCAGCCTATCCAGTAGGCGGCTTTGCCTATTCGCATGGATTGGAGTTCGCTATCGACGCTGGCGCCGTTGCATCTGCGCAGGATGCCAAGGCCTGGATTTGGGATGTGCTGGAACATGGGTCTGGTTGGAACGATGCCTTGTTCCTTTTTGCGGCCTACAACGCGCAAGACGTCGACGCGTTGAACAATATCGATTCGATGGCCCGGGCCTTTTGCGCATCTTACGAACGGGTCATGGAAACCAATTTGCTGGGCCAAGCATTCGGTCAGGTAACAGGGGACGTGTGGGCCGTAGAGCTTACCCAACTCTCCTACCCTGTCGCAGTTGGACGCGCGGCACATTTGCAGGGCCTGCCCGCCCTTCTAACAGCCAAAATGTTTCTACAGGCCTTCGCCAGCACTCTGGTCGCCTGCGCAACGCGGCTGGTGCCTTTGGGTCAGACGGATGCGCAAAGGCTGATCCGTGACCTGACACCGCTCTGTGAACAGATCGCCCAGAATGCACATCTGGCTGGCTTGGACCAGCTGACCTCAACCGCGTTTCTATCAGACATCGCGTCGATGACACATGAAGCCCAATATTCAAGGATGTTTCGCACATGACTCAGATGAATGGCCCTTTGCGGGTCGGGATTGGCGGCCCTGTTGGCGCTGGCAAGACCACTTTGACCGCCGCCCTATCCGAAGCACTGCGTGATGTTTGTTCAATCGGCGTCATCACCAATGACATCTACACTCAGGAAGATGCCGAAGCGCTGATGCGCATGCAGATCTTGCCACAGGATCGGATCATCGGTGTTGAAACAGGTGGTTGTCCGCATACGGCGATCCGTGAGGATGCCTCGATCAATCTGGCGGCCGTTGCCGAAATGCGAACACGTCATCCTGATCTTGACGTGGTTTTGATCGAAAGCGGTGGCGACAATCTTTCAGCCACGTTCAGCCCGGAGCTTGCAGACCTGACCATCTATGTCATCGACGTTGCCGCTGGCGAGGAGATCCCCCGCAAGGGTGGCCCAGCGATTACAAAGTCAGACATCTTGGTGATCAATAAAACCGACCTTGCCCCTCATGTCGGCGCGTCGCTGGACGTGATGGAGCGAGATGCCAATAGAATGCGCAAGGGGCGGCCGTTCTTATTCTCATCACTTCGTCACAGGCAAGGGGTGGACGCGATAGTCGATCTTTTGATGAAGATCGGCGGATTGAGGACAACTGAATCGCAAGATATCTCGCAGCCTGCCTAAACAGGGCTGGCCAGGCTGGGCGAGCGAGAAAACGACTGGCGAAAAAGTAAACACAAATCATCTGAGCGAACGGAGGACAAACCGCCCGGGGCTGCCACTTTGGCGTGGGGAGTTGTATTCAATTTAACATTTCTCCAGTTTGGCCGCCTCTCAGCATTCCGCCTCTAGCTACCTCGACATGACACCCATATCCGTATGGCCCATCAACTTCCGAATAAGATAAGGTATCTTCAAGTCCCGCTCGGCCGTATCCGGGTTCACTTCAGTGGCTGCACACCTTTTCGTACGTGAGAGTATCTTTAACTCGACATCGCCAAATCTAAGAACTGATCCAACTGCGTTCAGCTCAGAAAACGGGGGTAAGCCATCGATCTCTATATTCGCCCGGAAGCGTGCTGCGTGGATTTCTGCGCCCATTTGTTCACCCAATTTTTCCACAGACGGCAGATTTAATACGGATATCGCGTTCATCATTTTGGGCGATACGACAGATACATCTGTAAAGCGATGCGGAGCAGATGAAACGAAACTTGGCGGTTCGGGATCTTTCAAATCGATCTCTGAAGAAAGGAATCTTGCCGCATTCATCCGATCTTCTGGGGCTTGCATATTAAGCTGTGTGTTTTCCCGTTCGCTTTGATCTCAAGATCTTGGGTCTCAATATCAAAACTCGACTTAACGCCTGCCAGTGCAGCCTCATTCAACAGAACAACAAAGCGATCTTTCGGCAGTGGCTGAGGGTTCTGCGCGTCGAAACCGGAGTTGTAGCGCGCGAATCCGAAAAGGCGATCACCCGGAATCCCCTCCCCTTCTCGCAGCGTCACGGTTTGCATGGGCTCGGCACTCAAGCCTTTAACTGGGTAGCGGTTCAATCTGACGATAGAGAGAGTGTTCATACGTCTGCACCTGACCAAATGAGTTATGCACGATCCCGAGTGGTCTGTGCAGTTTGACGCTATCTCTAATCCTCAAAGGTATCGAACAAATAATCTGTGAGAGCTTCACAAGCGGGTTCGCTAAACCGGTTCGCCGCACGCTGGCCGCGATTGTGAGCTGCGCCTATTTTAGTCGAATTGGCCATTTAGTGCCTCACTGCTGAAAATACATGCGCATCATCACAAGCCAAAAAGTTCATTTAAAATCAATGACTACAAAGCGAAATTGACGACCTTCTTTGTTCATTTGAGGTACGAACCTCAAAAAATTCTGGACTTGAGGTGCGTACCTCAAATAGCCTCGGAAGTATGCCGCGATTCGCACATCCTCGATTGACGGCGCAAAAAGGGAGGAATGGATGACTTACACAAAACTGGCCTCGGCCAGCGCAATAGTCCTTGCCGCTACTACTCTTTCTACCAAGGCAAATGCTGAAGATCTGACACTATGTTGGGCTGCATGGGACCCGGCCAACGCGCTTGTTGAGCTATCGAAAGAATTCGAAGCAGATTCCGGCCATACCATGAACTTCGAGTTTGTTCCCTGGCCAAATTTTGCGGACCGGATGCTGAACGAGCTGAACTCTGGAGGTAAGCTCTGCGACCTGCTGATTGGTGACAGCCAATGGATCGGTGGTGGCGCTGAGAATGGTCACTATGTCCAGCTGAACGAGTTCTTTGATGCTGAAGGCATCAGCATGGATGATTTCGCGCCGGCCACTGTTTATGCGTACTCAACCTGGCCTAAGGGCACACCAAACTACTACGCGCTGCCTGCGATGGGCGATGCAAACGGCTGGTTCTATCGCAAGGACTGGTTCGAGAACCCAGACATCCAAGCCGCATACAAAGAGGCGACGGGTCAAGATCTGCGTGAACCGCAGTCTCAGAAAGAGTTGTTGCAGATCGCTCAGTTCTTCCAAGGTCGTGAGATCGACGGCAAGACTGTCTATGGGGCAGCAATCTTCACCGAGCGCGGCTCGGAAGGGATCACCATGGGTGTGACCGGAGCGCTGTATCCTTGGGGCTTCAAATACGAAAACACCCCGGGCTCATATGACATGGAAGGTGCGGTGAACTCACCCGAAGCAGTTGAAGCTCTGGAGTTCTATAAGGAATTCTACGAAACGGCGACGCCTCCGGGATATACCAACTCTTACATGGGTGAAAGCTTGGACGCCTTTAAGTCCGGTCAAGTCGCTATGGCCATGAACTGGTTTGCATTCTTCCCAGGTCTCTATGCCGACCCCAATACCGGCGGTGACAAGATCGACTTCTTTGTGAACCCACCCCAAAATCAGGCAGGTTCAACACTGGGCGGACAAGGTATCTCTGTTGTCAGCTACTCTGACAAACAGGACGCCGCACTTGAGTACATCAAGTGGTTCGCGCAGCCGGAAGTGCAGGCCAAATGGTGGGAGCTTGGCGGATACTCCGCACATAACTCGGTGCTGGAAGATCCTGGTTTCGTAGACAGCCAACCGTTTGCTGGTGACTTCCTTGAAGCAATGGGCGGTGTGCAGGATTTCTGGCAAGAGCCTGCCTATGCAGAGCTTCTGCTGGCGATGCAGAAACGCATCCACGACTACGTGGTTGCTGACCAAGGTACAGCTCAGGAAGCGTTGGATCTTCTGATCGAAGATTGGACGGAAGTCTTCGAAGACGAAGGCAAGCTGTAATCCGGACACAGGCCGGAGCGGGTGCACTCCCGCTCCACCTTCACCCGTGAGTCCTAAACCAACAAGAATTGGCAAAGAGATGTCTGACAGGACCGTAGATCGCGTTGCGCAGGCAACGCCCGAGCGAGTTGCGCGAAAAATCCGGGGATTATCCGACCGCGCGATCGCTTGGATATTCATCTCCCCAACGATATTTCTATTGCTGGCGATCAACATCTTTCCGTTGATCTGGACCATCCAACTGAGCTTTACCAACTACAAAGCCAACCGGATCGGGCGTGAAGTCAAAGATGTCGGGCTCAGGAATTACGAGCGTATCCTGACGGACTCGGACACCTGGCTGAATATGCAGGCAACGGCGCATTTCCTGTTCTGGACGATATTTTTCCAGGTCCTGATTGGGTTCACGCTGGCATGGTTGATCAACAAGAAATTCAAGGGCAACGATCTCTGGACGACGATCATAGTGCTGCCGATGATGCTGTCCCCGGCTGTCGTCGGCAACTTCTGGAAGTTCCTGTATCAACCTCAGATCGGCCTGTTTAACTACATCGTGTCTTGGTTTACCGGCAAGGAGCCGTCTAGCTTTGAAATGCTGGGATCTGTCACGTTGGCCCCGTGGGCGATTGTGATTGTCGACACCTGGATGTGGACACCCTTCGTGATGCTGATCTGTCTGGCCGGATTGCGCAGCATTCCCGACTACATCTACGAGGCGGCTGAGATCGACAGGGCCAGCAAACTGCGGCAGTTCTTTACGATTACCATCCCAATGGTGCTGCCGTTCCTGATGCTCGCTGTGCTGTTTCGGGGGATCGAAAACTTCAAGATGTTCGACCTGGTGGTTCAGCTAACCGGCGGTGGGCCGGGGTCTGTTACGGAACTCACTTCGATCAACCTGAAACGCGAAGCCTTTGAAAAATGGCGTACGGGCTATGCCTCAGCCTATGCGATCATTCTTTTTGTCACCGTGTTCGGCCTTGCGTCGATCTACGTCAAAGCCCTGAACAAGGTGAAACAGAGATGAGCAGTTTTTCCGTCACTGAACCCTCGAACCGGTCCAAGTGGATCGCAGGCTTTCTGGTCATTACTTATGCGCTGATCACAATGATCCCGCTGGTGTGGATATTGCTAACTGGGTTCAAATCCCCTGCCGATGCGATCAGCTACCCGCCTAAAGTCGTCTTTGACCCAACGCTTGAAGGCTACGTCAACCTCTTCACCACGCGCACACGGCAGACGCAGGAGTTTCTGGAAGCGAACCCACCGCAGAACTGGGCTGATGAGATTGTACGCCAGTACGACATGGTGATTGTCGGGCCGTCCAAGTTCGGCGAGCGCTTTATGAATTCGGTTATCATCGGATTTGGCTCAACCTTCCTGAGTATCTTCCTTGGTACGCTCGCCGCCTATGCGTTCAGCAGGTTCAAGGTCCCACTCAAGGACGACCTTCTGTTCTTCATTCTTAGTACAAGGATGATGCCCCCGGTTGCTGTCGCCATCCCGATTTTCCTGATGTTCAGAAACCTCGGCTTAAGCGATACGCATCTCGGGATGATCTTGCTCTACACTGGGGTGAATATTTCCCTGGCGGTCTGGTTGCTGAAAGGGTTCATCGACGAAATCCCAAGAGAGTACGAAGAAGCCGCCCTCATAGATGGCTACACGAGGTTTCAGGCCTTCTACAAAGTTGTGCTGCCGCAGGCCGCCACAGGCATCGCGTCAACTGCCATCTTCTGCCTGATCTTCGCCTGGAATGAGTACGCGTTTGCCGTGCTTCTGACCTCTGCCAACGCGCAGACTGCACCACCGTTCATCCCGACCATTATCGGTATTGGCGGCTTGGACTGGCCCGCAGTGGCAGCCGGCGCAACAATCTTCCTGATCCCCGTCATGATTTTCACCATCCTGATGCGCAAACATTTGCTGCGTGGGATCACATTCGGAGCCGTACGCAAATGAGCGAGTTTCTGACCGGATTACTACGGCTCCGCCGCGGCCCATGGGAGATGGTCGCAACCATCCTTATCGCACTGGGTGTCTTCATGCTGATGCAACCCTTTGTCCTTTGGGCCTTCACATACTCTTTCATCGTCACGCTGATCGGAACCGTCATGTTCATCATCGTCAGCCATTTCCCGGAGTAGAAATGGCCCAGATCGTAGTCAAAAACGTAAAGAAGATGTTCGGCGATTTCACGGCTGTCCGCGAAAGCTCGTTCACGATCGAGGATGGTGAGTTCTTTATGCTGCTGGGCCCGTCCGGTTGCGGAAAAACGACAACGCTGCGGATGATCGCAGGGTTGGAGCTTCCAACCTCGGGTGAAATCTACCTGGACGGTGAAGAAATCAGCCAGCGGCCGCCATCAGAGCGAGACATTGCCTTCGTGTTCCAGATGTTCGCGCTGTATCCGCATATGAACGTGCGTAAGAATATCAGCTACCCCCTGATATCGCAGGGCATGCCGCGTGCCGCTGTCAAAGCCAAAGTCGAAGAAGTCGCGGGAATTCTGGGGATCAAGGATATCCTCGATAGCCCGGTAGGTGGGTTGTCAGGCGGCGACAGGCAGCGCGTGGCGCTGGGTCGCGCGATTGTTCGCGAACCCAAGGCGTTCATGATGGACGAACCTCTTGGTGCCTTGGATGCCGAGTTTCGTGAGCACATGGCCGAAGAGTTGCGCGCGCTTCATGATCGCATGGGCGCAACCACTGTCTACGTCACACATGATCAGCTGGAGGCCATGCAAATGGGCGACAAGATCGTGGTGATGAACAACGCCGTGATCGAACAATTCGGCACGCCGCAGGAAATCTACGACAAGCCAGCTACGATGTTCGTTGCAGATTTCATCGGGTCTCCCTCCATGAACTTCCTGCCGTTTCATGGAAAGGTCGCGCCTGGCTCGGAAATGGTTCGACTGAATGGCCATGACGAGCCCGTGCCCAAACTGATGGAAGGGGCGGAAGGTAACTTGGTTTTCGGCGTTCGCCCCGAGCATGTTTTTCTATCAGACGACAGCGCCTACCGGGCCAAGGTCCTGGCCGCAGAATATCTTGGAACCACCCAGATCGTGACGCTGCAAAGCCCGAACGGAGAGCTGAAAGCCCGGATTGATGCACGCGAAACCGTTAATCCCGGCGAGACGGTAGGATTGGAGTTCCGCTCTCCCGCTGTAACCCTGTTTGAAAAGTCTACCGGGCGCGCGTTGAGGTCCGCTCTGAACGACGAGGTACTAAGCAATGGCTGAAGTCGTGTTGGAGAATATCTCGAAGTCATTTGGCAATGTCAAAGCGGTAGATGATATCTCAATGACGATCCCCAACGGCGCCTTTGTGGTTTTGTTGGGTCCAACGGGTGCGGGGAAAACAACGACTCTGAGATTGATTTCCGGGCTTGAGAAACTGGATTCAGGAACGGTGCGCATTGCCGGGCGTGACGTTGGAATAGATACACCTGCCCAGCGCGATGTGGCGATGGTCTTCCAGCAATACTCGCTGTACCCGCATATGACGGTGCGGGAAAACCTGTCTTTCCCGCTGCGGTCGCCGATCCTAAAGACGCCAGAGGATGAGATCGTCAGGAAGGTTAACGAAGTCTCGGAGATCCTGCAGATCCCACACAAACTGGACAACAAAGCCACCGAACTGTCAGGCGGCGAAATGCAGCGTGTGTCGATCGGACGGGCGCTGGTGCGCGATCCACAGATCTTCCTGATGGACGAACCGCTCAGCTCTTTGGACGCCAAGCTTCGGGCGGATTTGCGGGTGGAGCTAAAGAGGATTCAGGCTGATTTGGGGTCAACCTTGCTCTACGTGACGCATGATCAGGTCGAAGCCATGACAATGGCGACGCATATTGGCGTTTTGGAAAATGGCAGGCTGGTTCAATACGGAACACCCCGGGACATCTATGAAAACCCGGGCAGTGTTTATGTCGCAAGCAGGTTGGGTCTGCCACGGATCAATATCCTGCCGTCCGAGTTGTTCGGAGGCGACCACAAAGGCCCGCAGATCGGCTTGCGCCCGGAAAACATCATCGAAGGCGAAGGAAGCGAGGCGCGCGTGATACGCGCCGAGCATCTGGGCGATCAAACAAGGCTGCACCTGGACTTAAACGGTCACCCGGTTGTGACCTTGATTGATGTCCATCAGGACTACCCATCTGGAAAGATTATAAAAATCCGCCCCAACAACCCGTTGTATTTTGACGCGTCCGGCGCGCGCGTGAATTAAGGAGCAAAAGCATGGCCCAGTTCCTCAACACAAAAGAAACTCTGGTGACAGAGGCGATAGACGGCCTTCTGGCTTCCTCTGGCGGTCAGCTTACCCGGCTGGACGGCTACCCGCATATCAAGGTTGTTTACAGATCGGATTGGGACAAGTCGAAGGTCGCCCTGGTATCTGGCGGAGGGTCTGGTCACGAACCCGCCCATGCCGGTTTCGTTGGCGCCGGTATGTTGACGGCCGCGGTCTGCGGGGAAGTGTTTGCGTCCCCGTCAGTCGAGGCGGTTTTGGCGGGCATTCTTGCGGTCACGGGTGAGGCTGGGTGCTTGCTGATCGTCAAAAACTACACCGGTGACCGGCTGAACTTTGGGCTGGCCGCGGAACGCGCACGAGCTTTGGGCCGCAAGGTCGAGATGGTCGTCGTCGATGATGACATCGCCCTGCCCGACCTGCCGCAACCACGTGGCGTGGCGGGTACGTTGTTCGTACACAAAATAGCTGGGGCGCTTGCCGAAAGCGGTGCCGATTTGGACACAGTCAGCGCCGCAGCGAAACGCACCATTACAAAGGTTGTCAGCATCGGTATGAGCTTGGACACCTGTACCGTTCCGGGATCTCCAAAAGAAGACCGGATCGCACCTGGCAAAGCGGAGCTCGGCTTGGGCATCCACGGCGAACCCGGTGTACAGCAAGTCGAATTCTCAAATGCTGTATCGGCTATGTCCACAGTGGTGGAGAAGCTAAAGCAAAGGTTGGGTGCTGGGGATTGCGTGGCGCTGGTCAACAACCTAGGTTCAACAACTCCGCTAGAAATGGCTGTCCTCACGCATGCGTTGTCCGAAACTGGTATAGCCGACCATATCATTGGCCCAGCACCAATGATGACATCACTGGATATGCACGGGTTTTCTGTTTCTATTCTGCCTGTAGATCAGGACGATTTATCGGCGCTTAAAGCGCCTGTTGATCTGGCGGCTTGGCCCGGTGTCAATTCCATCGATCCAATAAAAGTCGCACCTTTGCCTGACGGCCTAACTCCTATTGATCCAATTCCTTCGAACAATCCCGCCACAAGGGAAACGATCACCCGGTTGTCTGAACTGCTCATCAACGCTGAGAAGAACCTGAACGAGCTGGACGCGAAATCCGGAGATGGCGATACAGGAAGCACATTGGCGACGGCCGCAAGAGCATTGCAAGGTAGCCTCGACCGAATGCCGCTTGCTGACCTGACACAACTGTTTCCGGCGTTGGGCAATGAGTTAAGCCAAACAATGGGTGGTTCTTCCGGCGTGATACTCGCAATCTTCTTCAACGCAGCTGGAGATGCCTGTGCCAGCGGGGCTTCGGTACCGAAGTCTTTGGTCGAAGGTCTGAATCGCGTCAGCCAGGTTGGGGGTGCCAAGGTTGGTGACAGGACAATGATTGACGCTTTGGCCCCTGCCCTTGCCGCACTGTCATCAGGTCTGACACATGCGGCAGAGGCTGCCCGCGAAGGCGCGAACAACACCGCAAATATTCGTCGTGCGAAGGCAGGCCGCGCGGCCTATGTTCCCGAAGAAAACCTAGTTGGATATAACGATCCCGGCGCTGAGGCTGTTGCTTTGTTGTTTGAAGGCTTGGCGCGGGAGATTGAGGGCTGAAGAACACGTGGAAGACCAAAAACAAAAACTAGAATTGGTGAAAAAGCCAACCGTCAACGACCTCGCGCGCGTCGCGGGTGTCAGTCTGGCGACTGTAGACCGGGTCTTGAACAGACGCCCCGGCGTGCGGGCCGTAACTGTACAGAAAGTACAAAAGGCAATTGATGAGCTGGGGTATGTGCGCGACACCGCTGCGGCCAACCTTGCGCGAAACCGTGTTTACAATTTCCTCTTTGTTCTGCCGGACACGGACAACGAGTTTGTGGAGGCGATCAGCAGTCAAATCGCACAACAGTCCCGTGACCAATTTATCGAGCGGACTCGCATTGAAATAAAGAAGGTCGCCCCGTTTGAGCCGCAAGATATCGTCAACATTCTGGATGCTGTGGACAGTTTGGATGTCGACGGAGTCGCCGTTTTCGGACCCGAAACGCCTTCTGTCCGCGATGCAGTAAAAAGGCTCAGAGACAAAGGTGTTCCGGTGGTTGCGTTGGTATCTGACTTGCCCAGTTCTGAGCGAGACCATTTTGTGGGAATCGACAATGTTTCGGCAGGACGAACCGCCGCTCAGTTGATGGGGCGGTTCGTCCATCGCGACGGCAAGGTCTTAGTTCTTACAGGATCCCGTTTGGCGCGTGACCACCTGGAACGTCGCCAAGGCTTTGATATTGTTGTTGCTGAGGAATTTCCGCACCTCCAAGTCGTAGCGTCGGTTGAGGGTCGGGATGACCCGGATCTGATCTACAAGATGATGCCCGAAATCTTTGAAACCTATCCGGATCTGGTCGGAATATACTCGTCAGCAGCGGGAAATGCGGGCCTGGTACAATTTCTTTCAGAGAACAGGTTCAGCAAAGATTTGGTGATCATAGCTCATGAGCTTACGCCGCTCAGTCGTGAGGCGCTTAGGCTTGGAACATTTGACGCCTTAATCTCGCAAGACACCGGGCATATTGTTCGTTCAGCCGTCCGTCTATTGCGCGCAACTTCGGATAAGGTTCCATTCAACAAAGCGCAGGAACGTATCCGTATCGACATCTATCTGAAGGAAAATTTACCGCCGTAGAGGCTTAGGTTTTGGGGAGGAAATTTTATGAAGACGATCAAAGGTCCAGCTTTGTTTCTTGCGCAATTTGCGGGGGACGAAGCACCGTTCAATTCGTGGGACGCGATCACCAAATGGGCGGCTGATTGTGGATACAAGGGCGTTCAAGTTCCCAGTTGGGACGGACGGTTGTTCGACCTCGAGCAGGCCGCGTCCAGCGCGGGTTACTGCGATGACTTCAAAGGAAAAGCCCAAGAAAATGGTGTCGAAGTCACCGAACTTTCAACGCACCTTCAGGGCCAGCTTGTGGCCGTTCACCCGGCCTATGACAGTGCGTTTGATGGTTTTGCCGCCGAAAGCGTTCGTGGCAACCCGAAAGCCCGGCAAGAATGGGCCGTGGATCAGGTCAAAAAGGCACTGTCAGCGTCAAAGAACCTGGGCATTTCGGCGCACGCGACATTCTCAGGCGCGTTGGCATGGCCCTATGTTTACCCCTGGCCGCAGCGTCCTGCGGGCTTAATTGAAACGGCATTTGATGAGCTGGCGCGCCGTTGGGTGCCGATCCTTGATCACGCCGAAGACTGCGGCGTTGATGTCTGCTACGAAATCCACCCCGGAGAAGACCTCCACGATGGTGTGACGTACGAGATGTTTCTGGAACGGACGGGAAATCACCCACGGGCCTGCATGCTATACGACCCGTCGCACTACGTGCTGCAATGCCTCGACTATCTAGACAATATCGACATCTACAGAGACCGGATCCGGATGTTCCATGTGAAAGATGCCGAATTTAACCCGACCGGGCGGCAGGGTGTCTATTCCGGGTATCAAAGCTGGGTCGATCGGGCCGGGCGGTTCCGTTCACTGGGCGATGGTCAGGTGGATTTCGGGGCTGTGTTTTCAAAAATGGCCGCGAATGACTTTGATGGCTGGGCTGTGGTCGAATGGGAATGCTGTCTCAAACACCCCGAGGATGGTGCGCGTGAAGGCGCTCAGTTCGTGTCAGATCACATCATCCGTGTGACCAAAAAAGCTTTTGATGATTTCGCTGATGGTGGCGCAGACGAAGCCGCCAATCGTAAAATGCTGGGGATTGAGTGATGGTCACAGGACGCAGTGAAGAAACCTCAGGACGCATTCGCCTTGGCATGGTTGGCGGCGGAAACGACGCCTTCATAGGCGGCGTTCATCGCATAGCCGCGCGATTGGACGACAAGTTCGAGCTAGTTGCCGGTGCGTTGTCTTCGACGCCCGAAAAATCCATTGAAAGTGGGCAGGCGTTGGGACTCGAACGAGTCTATGAAGACTTCAAGCAAATGGCCATAAGGGAAGCACGGCTGAAATCTGGGATCGAGGCGGTCTCAATCGTCACGCCAAATCACGTCCACTATGCCGCCGCGCGCGAGTTCCTGAAACGCGGGATTCATGTCATTTGTGACAAGCCACTCACCTCGACTCTCGCCGATGCAAAAAAGCTGGTCAAAGCAGCAGAAAGCGCGAATGCCCTATTCATTTTGACCCATAATTACACGGGCTATCCGATGGTTCGGCAGGCGCGTGAAATGGTTGCCAACGGCGAAATTGGCAAGATTCGTGTGGTTCAGGTTGAGTACCCGCAGGACTGGCTGACCGAGCAACAAGATTTCAAACAGGCGGAGTGGCGCACCGACCCCGAACGCTCGGGCGCGGGTGGATCAACCGGTGATATCGGGACTCATGCTTACAACCTCGCTTGCTTTGTAACCGGGCTGACCGCGGAAAGCCTTGCGGCGGACTTGCAGGCCTTTGTGCCGGGGCGCAAAGTCGATGACAACGCCCACGTATTGCTTCGCTTCGAAGGTGGAGCGCGGGGTATGCTGTGGTCGTCTCAGGTGGCTCCCGGAAATGAAAACGCACTTCGGTTGCGGGTCTACGGTGAAAAAGGTGGGCTAGAGTGGGCCCAGGAAGATCCCAATTACCTTTGGTTCACACCATACAAGGAACCCAAGCGCCTGATCACCCGAAATGGAGCGGGAGCCGGTGACGCTGCCAATAGGTTGAGCAGAGTCCCTCCGGGCCATCCCGAGGGATATCTTGAAGGTTTCGCCAATATCTATGGAGAGGCTGCTGAGGCGATCCAAGCTTTCCGAAATGGGATTTCACCTGACGCATCCGTTGCTTATCCAACGGTTCATGACGGGCTCAATGGCGTTAAGTTTGTAGCTGCATGTGTGCAAAGCTCTTCAAGGAATGCGGCTTGGGTCAGCTTAACTTGAAATCTGGCGTTGGGCATGGGGCAAACATCTCAGAAGGCCGCGTGGGTAACTGCCAAAAATCGAAGCGCGCACAACCTATATATGAACACTCCGGAACAACGAACCGCGAACGTTACTGAAGCGGTTTTATTTGAAGCGATCTCTGGTTGAGTGTACTACTAATCACTGCTTGTAGTGATCCGCCTCTTAAGTCACTGCTCCCTTGCTTTCATAGACGCGATCCAACATCCAGACCGGCTGCGTTTTCGGTCGACCAAGCCGAATGCGGCTTGAAACAAATAAACCACATGGAAGGTGACGTGCAGCAACGAAACTACATGAAAGGCCGATAAAATCGCTCATCACAAACGTAAACGGGCGCGCACCGTATCTCGGATCGGCTACTCAGCACGAGGGCTCGAGCATCGACTGTCGGAAGGTCCAGACACCGTACATTGGCTGGAGAGCTGGCCGTGATGGCATGACAAGCTGTTTCATACGAGACCCGCGCGACGAAGAACCAAGTCCCTGTAGAGGCAAGTTGTCAAAGGGGCTGATCTTGACAACATCAATCGGCCCGATGGGCGCAAACCACATAGACATTACTGGTAAACAGATCGGGCGGCACATATGCGCCGCCCAGCATCAACTCACATCAACTAGGTGCGGACAGCCGGTCATACTCTTCTGTCCTCATGATCACATAAGCACGTGCATTCTCAGCTCGGATGTAAACAGGACCGCGTGCAACCGCATCGGCCAGTCCGGTCAACAACACCATGCCGATCTGGGCAAAGATGTCGCTCGTCAGAAACGGGAAATAGGCGATGGGTATAAGCGCCCCAAGCAAGGCGAAAACGGCTGATGTGATGATCGACAGGGGCAGATCGATGCTTTCGTCGACCATTACAATCATCCGCGCTACCACGAAAGCTTACAAAACCTCACGCCCGCTGACGTCTACTTCGGACGCGGTCAGACCATTCTAGAACAACGAGAAGGGATTAAACGAAAAACCATCGAAACCCGGCGCTTGCTTCACCGCAAATCCGCCGCATAACCAATCCAACCAGATGAGCCACATTCTCTCTTAGATCAGAGCGCCATCTGTCCCAAATCTCTGACGACGGACAATCTCAGCCAAATGCAGCGATAGAGAGCAGCGCGGACAAGGACAAATAAGCCCAAATTTCATTGGTGTATCAATTGTTCTGTGCAAAACAGCTTGACTGGGGTGGCTCCGTTACTGAAGTCCTCCGACTGATGCCATTGGTCAAGATTTTGAAAATCGGCCAGCCGACTTTGGGTAGGTCAACCAGCCACGATTGTAAACGTAAAGCCCCAGCGCCGTGTGACCTACTATTCGGCGCGTCGTAGCTCGTAGCTTCCAGCCGCGTGGCTCGAACCAAAGGACAGATAGTCGATCGACATAACATCACCGGCCACGTCACCATAAATGACTGTCCCAAGCTTGGTCCCAATCACGAACTCATTATCCTTCCGGAAAAGGCCAACAAAATGTAAAACTTCGTCGTCCACCTTGTCGCCAACAATCATTTGGAACTCAAAGTATCCGCGGAAGGTATCTTCCTCGGTATCTGTTACAACGAGTTTTACACCGTCATGTGTCTCCTCAACAATAAATGGGATACCTTCGCCTTCTATGTGCACTTCGGAAACCGCCTCCCAACTGCCGAGGATATTATGCCTATCATCGCTTGCTGATGCGAACCCTGGAATGCCAATCACAACCACAAATGTAGTCGCTGCCCGAACAGCTTTGTGCTTAAAAAGCACGAGTGTTGGCAAAAGCATATTGCGAATTGCTTTCATCACTGGGGAGTCTCCTGTTTCTCATTTGGTTGGCCGTAGATTGATCCATCGCTACTCATAGAGCTATGCAGAGCAATGCAAGTCAATGCCGATTGTGAAAGCACCTCCCTTATGAGCAGGGAGCAACAAAGCCAGTGCTACAGGAACAAAAAAATTTGTAGAACTTGGCATAGGCTGCGCTGAGAGGATTGAGGCACTTAGCCTAGACACGATGGGAGGTGTTTATTGGGTTTACCAAGCAGTTGTCATGCAACCGAGATTGATCGGGTTCGCGAGTGCTGTGTCGCGGCCGTAAACTACCTATTGGCGCATCAAGAAGCAGACGGCGCTTGGCGGGACTTCCAACTTTGGGTGGGTGCTTCTGGTCCCTGGCTAACGGCCGTGGTAGGTCGAGCGCTTGTTGAGCCGCGTTCCTCAGTTTCGCTAAGCAATGATCATCCCTCGATGCTCCGCGCGCGGGACTGGTTGCGAAAGGTTGAGAAACTACCCCAGGGAGGGTGGGGCTTCGCCGAAGATACACATGTTGATGCGGACAGTACGGCATTTGTAATATTGTTCCTGTCACAGTGGCATAACTTGGACAAAAAGCGGCTCGCCGAACTGCTTCGAACATTTTTGAAAGATACGGGTGGGGCGTCATGCTTTCGTGACTTTGACACGGTCCCCACAGCTTGGAAACAGAGCCATCCTGATGTGTCGGCTGTTGTTGGACTCGCGTTTGATCGTTTGGATGATCAAATCAATGCCGAGGCTTCTAAAAATTATTGTTTGCTTAGTCTTGAAACAAATGGCCCTGCTGCCAGTCATTTTTGGAGATCAGCCGTATACACGCCAGCGATGACAGCATTCCTATTGTCGCAAACGGGAGATTCTCGCCAAGGTCAATTTGAGAGTGTTCCCTACAGCTACACGTCTGGGTTGGAAATTGCGCTTTCGTTACAGCTTGCTGTGCAAGCTGGTTCGTCATTCGATGTTCTGACTGAGCGCCTGTTGGATGCACAGTTAGAGGATGGATCTTGGCCAGCCAGCTGTCAGATGAGCAATCCGACGATAGATCGGCCTTGGACGCAGCCTGATGCAGATGGCAGCTACACGCAGCGGTTTGCAGATCACAAACGGTTGTACGCGACAGCGCAATCGCTTTTTGCCTTGTCTTATGCGCTGGAGCGAATGGAAGGCCACTGACCTGCGTGATGTGCTGTTGGTATTTTCGGCGCTTACTTCCTTGCGCACACCTATCAACATGGCTACCGTCAATACTTGGGCATGTTTGGAAAATTGCAGTAGGAAAAACCATGGAAAACGATGAAGATTTCGGCCTTAAAATGGGGCAAATTGTGGCGAGATGCTGGGTTGATGAAGAGTTCAAGCAACGCTTGATGTCTTCAACCGAAACGGTCTTGTCCGAATACGACATCAAAGTGCCTGAGGGCGTTGATTTCAATATTGTGGAAAACACCGATAACAGCCGGTACTTCATTTTGCCAAACTCCCCCGAAGAAATGGCATCCGGCACAAACCTGTCGCAAGTGTACGGCGCGAACTCGTGGCCAGCTTCGAAGTAAGTTCTTCCGCCATCGAATGAGCGCAGACGTGTTCAAGCTATCCAAAGAAGACAGAGAGCGCTTCATTCAGGATGGAGCAGTTTGCCTGCGATCCGTATTGTCGCCAGACTGGATCGACCACCTGAAAATCGGCATTGCGGAATCTACCGCGGATCCGAGTCCATTCTTCAAAACCAAGACTCAACCGACCGAGATGGGTCGGTTCGTAAAGGAAACGTTCGCAAGTACGGTGCGCGATAGCTTCCGACAAGTGATCCTGAAATCCGACTTGTCGCACATAGCTGCCGCGTTCATGGGGCATCCACAAGTCCGGTTTGTCTATGATACGTGGCTGTCAAAGTACCCGGGAACCGCGCGTCGAACACTATGGCATCAAGATCACGGTATCGATGGTCAATGTCTGATCATTTGGGTTGCTCTCGATCCGGTTCCAAAAGGATCGGGGCTTGAAGTCCTGCGCGGCACGCATCGCAGCGGCGCCTGTTACTACAGAGGCAAATTCGCCAATGTGATCGAAAACGCGGCGTTGGCGGGACAGATAGATATGGAAGATTCCGGCGGGCGTCGCCTTCTGCCTATGTCTGAGATCGAAAGCAACCTGGACAAGTACGAGATATTGTCGTGGGAGATGAACCCAGGTGATTGCATCGTGCTTGACTGTTATGCGGTTCACGGCGCCGGAGGGAATTTCAGTACGTCAGTCATACGTCGGTATTCAACTAGGTGGATGGAGCCAAAGGCCCGGATGGCGCCGCATGGCGCGGCAATTGGTGACTATGTTGTGTCAGAGGATGCAGATGTCCCCTTGCATCGGGTGGACGACACGCAGTTCGACGATGAAACCTATCCGCTCTTGCCAGTTCTAGACAAAGGTTAGCCAGCCAAAGATCAATCGATCGGTGGCTAAAGTTTTGGAACCAAATTTGAGTGGCACAATGAACGTTGCAGCTGAAACCGAATTGAAAAAACGTATGCTGTTGAGTGAGGAACAGCGCCAAGCGTTCAAAAGGGATGGAGCGGTTGTTCTCAGAAGTGTTTTTGACACCGACGTAGTTCTAGATCTTCGGCATGCGGTTTTCGAAGATGCAAAGTCAGATTCGACGAGCAAAAGGGTTTTTACCAAGCCCGGGGGGATCGGGCGCTATGTGAGCGATGCCTGGGTAAGTGCACGTTCGGAGGGATTGCGAAACTTTGCCTGGAGCGATGCCGCAGCATCTATCGCCTGTTTCTTCCTCGAAACACGGTCTGCAAGGTTCCTCTACGATAGCTGGATCATAAAGTACCCAGGTACGATTGACCCTACGCCATGGCATCAGGATTGGGGATTTCTTGGCCGCCTAGTTTCACTTTGGATACCGCTGGATTCAGTCCCAATGTCTTCGAGTGTAGAAGTTATCCGTGGATCGCATCTATGGAACCGCCAGTTCTATGAGCCTTGGCACAAGGCTGAGTTCGCTGAAATGCAGAAAGAACTTGGGCAAAAGATGCGTAATCCAGATGGGTCGACGCCTGAGCTGATCCCTGACTTTAATCAAGAGCTTGAGCACCACGACATCATGAGGTGGAACCTTGAACCCACTGATTGCCTGGTGTTGAACCCGATGGCAGTCCATGGCGCACCCGGCAACCCGACCCAGGCGACGATGGCACGCTACACCAGCCGGTGGTCAGCACCAGACGCTAGGCTTTCTGCGTCTGGCGCTGCATACTATTCCAAACTTGGCAAAGCAGGTCACATAGATCGAGTGCTGGCTGACGGGACGGCTGTTTTGTCAAATGATGGCTGCCCGTTGATATCTCCCACGAAATAAGGCGAGCAGGTCAACCCTGCCGGCACCGCTTGTGCCACTCAATCCCGGCATCTCGCTGAAGCGATAGGGCTAATTTTCTATTTTGGTCAGATCGCCGTCTTCAAGTCGATAAACAGTGTCCGCGCGGGCCAAAACTTCGGGATCTAATGACACTAGGATCAGCGTCCTACCTTCTTTGCGTACAAAGTCGAAAACCTTTGAAATACGCTTGGCTCCAAGAGTTGAGATTACATCGTCGATCGCGAGTATCTTTGCGCTACTGGACAAAACGCAAGCCAGGTTGAGCCGCTGTTGTTCGGACGTTGAAAGATAGGCACCATTGTCCCCCGCCATTGTAGATAGACCTTGTGGCAAAACACTGGGTTCAATCCCAATGCCAGTTACGGATGCCACAGCAAAAGCCTCTTTGGCGTTTCTGGCACCAGAAAGTCGCATGTTATTCATCAATGTAAGCCCCATAGGCCGATCACCTTGTAACAAACCTGCAACGCGGCCTTGATTTGTCTTGTTTGCAAGCATTTGCCCGTTTCGGGTGCCGAACATCACAGTCCCTTTAACCAATCTGGCCTGACCAAGTAACACTTTGATAAGCGACGTCTTTCCGCTGCCAACGGAACCGGTAATTCCAACGATCGTGCCAGCTTCGACGCGCAAATTGACTTCATTCAGCACCGGTTTTTTGCGCGATGGATGCATGAGAACGGCATTTGACAGGTTGACGCTCCCATCGAAATCAGGCTGTGCGGGCATCCCATCTCTGCCGATAGGCACATGACTGTTTAAGACAAGTCTGCGCAAAGGGCTTCGAGTTATATCTGCCAGAGCGCGACCGAATGCGACCAATCCAAATCCCAACAGACATGCCATAAGCGCCGTGATCGCAACGTCAACAAACACCTCTAAAGACTCGGAGGACCAATGAGTTGTGATTAGCAGAACCGCTAAGAATAAGACAGGAAGCATAGGCAAAGTGGCAACCTTGTCGTAGTTGACTGGCCTTAGATCAGACGACGCATCAACTTCTTTCATATCGGCCATCATCATTGGCCATTCACGAAGTCTCCAAAGCCGAAAGAAACGGGTGCGCGCTTCCAAACGTGCCCATTCACCGGTCACAGGTTTTCGCCGCTGGCGAATAAAAAATCGCAGTTGAACCGTGATGCAAGCAAATGTCAGCAACAATAAAGGCACTGACCAAGTGCCGGGCAGATAGACAGACGATATGGCGCCGGCACCCAAAACAATCGTAACCCCATAAGTCGCAAGCGCAACCGAACGGGTGATATCAACGCCTTGGTCTAGCGTGAGAAAAACACTCTTCAGTATGTCTTGCGCGAGCTCCGCAGAGAATTCATTCGATTCAAGAGCAAAGTGCAGACCACGGCCGACATATTTCTCGGCAAGCACCGCATTTGCCCGGTCGGCGAAACCAAGCGCAAGGGTCGAAAACAAAGCGGCCAGCGCCAGATAGACGAGCACATGCCCACCCGAATAGTCGGGTTCAATATCAGCCCCGATACCAAATCTGACCGTTATCCAGCTTGCGATTATGTATGCTGCGCATAGCACTGCAACACCGCCAAATATCGAGCAGGCTATGCTTGCAACCGCAAACGTCGATTTGAAAATTCCAGGTCCTACCGGGGCCCACAATCGCGTTGCTTGTCCCTCAGGCATCCGCCTACCTGAAATCTTGGGACGTAAGGTCGACGAACCGGTTGCCGAGCTTGAAGTTCTTGATCGGTGCTAAACGTTGGCCCTCGAGACGATAAACCTGGTCATAGCTTGTCGGCGCACGGGATTGCGACGAAACCACAAGGGTTCCAATTTTTTGCTTTCGAAGGGCCGATACGGCTCGGTTTTCTTCTTCCGCGCTAAAGTGGCGAAAGGTTTCATCCAGCACCGCGAAGCTTGGTCTCGTTGCTAAAACACGTGCGACCTGCAAACGATCACCTTCACCTTCGCTAAGTGGACAGCCGTTGTGACCAATACGAGTCGAAACACCATCGCGAAGGTTATTAACGGTTTGCGACAAGGCGCTGTGTTCGAGGATCCATGTTTCGTCAATACCATCTTGATCTTGCAGAGGCTGCAGGTTCGACCCTATTGTACCCGTTCGAAACGGTTTTCCCACATTAACATGGATAAGACCCGCATTGTTTGATGAGGTGCCTAAAGGCGCATCTACCAAAGATACCGAACCCTCGTCGGTCGACAATAGACCTGCTGCCAATTGGGCGAGCGTCGATTTTCCGGAACCATGTTCTCCCAACACAAGTATGACTTGCCCGGGCTCAATAACCATATTTGCGTCTTTGAGAAGTATGTGACTTGCATCTTGAAAACCAAAACAAACCTGGTCGAATGTGAGACGAGCGATTCCGGTTTCAACGCGCTCGATTATCTGGCTCGGTTCAAGGCGGCTGTTCTGAGTGCCGCCATTCTCTAACTCTTCGACGACAGCCTGGCGCACAGGCGATGGAATCGTGGAGGGTCTGATAAATGAATGGGCCATCGCGGATGCCGCAAATCCGCTTGCTGCAAACAGCAATGCAATATCTGACCCAATGCCTTTCGGCGCAAAAACCGCAAACCCCGCAAGGACGGTAGCGGACAGAAAATTAGCCAGAACCAAAAGCAAATTTATCCTGTTGTCCCGATTTCTTTTGTAAACCCGATCCAAAATCGAATTGTGCATGATGTCCAGCTGGGTCGGAGTGCGCGCAATCTTTTGCAAAAACGAAAAATCGCTGACCATATCGACAAACCACACGTCCAGCATGATGCCGACCTTGTCGTCTGCATTCCTTTCCATCTCGGCTTGTTTCAACCAGCCCGTGACAAGCATTGCCCCGATGACAAGGACAAAGGAGAAAGCGAAAGCGGTATAAGATGCCAAGTGATGGTCCGGCACGAAAACCATCAATCCGATGATCGCAACCAATGCAGAAATCCATCTAAGCAACTGGGCCTTGTCGGTCGAAAAAAGAAGATTGGTATTGGCCAGAATAAGAACAAACTGCGCCGACCAATGCCGTGAAGTAGAAAAACCTCCATCAAGAGATTTGTATGCAAGATCGCGCAGCCTCCGTTTGCGCTCGCCGAGACGTCTTAGGTTTAACAAATGAACCGCCAGGAGACCGGCAAGTGTCGCAACCAAAGACATCCAGACAAATTGGGACATTGATGAATCGCGTGCATCAGAACTATTTTGAAGCAGTAAAAAAAGTAGTCCGCAGACTAGGCCAGACAAAAGTCCGAAGAGCGCTTGCAACGGTTCTGAAGATACGAATGACCACAACTGTAAGAGTGATCCGGCTCGTGATTTGAACACACTTCTCCACCGCAGTCTTTCGAAGGGTGGATCAAAAAAAATGGCTGAGCCTGAAAAACTCCGGATAAATTCGTCTTGTGATATCGTCCTACGCCCACGCGCTGGATCATTGATCCGGACCCTTCCGAAGCGATGCGCCTCATAAACAACGTAATGGTTTTGGTTCCAATGAAGCAAAATTGGGATCTGTGAATCCAAAACGTCCTTTGCGGTGCAGCGGCGAACCTGCGCTGACACGTCGAAACCCATGGCTATGTCGGCGAGAGATGTGAGCGCTACGCCGTTTCGTGTCGGCTTAATCTTTCTTTCAAGGTCCGAGCGTTCCAAAGGGTACCCAAAGTACCTGAGTATGCAAAGAAGAGCTGCAAGTCCGCAATCGTAGGTGTGAAGCTGTGGCGACAGCGGAGTTCGTGCAAACCCAAAGAGGCTGTTCATGCTGGCAACCCAAGAGCAAAGGCAGAGATTGGTGTTTCCACGGACCAATCGATTGCTGTCGCCGACTCAAAGGGTCGGGGGTCGACTGTCCCTAAAGCGCACCCACCCAAACCCATTTGGGTCGCCATCATATACATCGCGTGAACAGAGATACCTGCGTCGAGCAGTCCCAACCTGTAGGCCATTCCGGCGTAGCGCCATGACAGCAAAGGCAACCGTAAAGTCTGTAGGATTATGGCTTGAGGCTCGGGTTGTGATCTATTCATAGACGCAGTTGCCGCTTTCAGCATGTCCTGTGCTTGGCTGCGTGAATGCTCAAACACCTCAAGGCGGTGGTTTTCGGCAACGTAGCGATACAAACGGACATCAAGGCCTTCAATCCGCCCCGCGACGATGAACCATCCAAGCGCATCTATGCCTCCAGCCATCGGCAGAGTATTCGCCTTTGATGAAGGGGCATCACTTTCATCAGTCTTCGGCCCAACTAGCACCGAAAGAAAGGTGGAAACAGTCTCCAACGGCAGACTATGGGTCGACCAATCCCGGCAAGATACCCGCTTGCGCATCGTGTCAAGTGCCGAATGCCGTGCCATTTCCTCCTGACGTGGAGCAGGTAACTCAACTTTAGGCCCGGACGATGGCGCGTATGTAGGAGGGCGAGGAAATTGTTCCTGAAGCCTTTTGTTGAGCCCTACGATCGGCAAGTCTCGCCTGCGGGTGCTGGAGACATGCAAAAGCGCATCAGAAAAATCCCAGCTTTCCAACCCTTGATCCGTTCTTTCTTTGCTGTCCTCCATGAACCCAAAACGGGCGAGTGCACGGGCCAATTCATTACTTATGAAATCCTGAGTTCTGTGCGTTTCGGACTGAGCATCAAGAAAAGCATGTGCGCCAGCTACGGACAACTCAGCCCGACATTGCGACAGCGGGGACTGTAGAACAGGCGTACCATCGTTAAATCGAAGAAATGCGAACGGTGAAATTCGCGTGTACGTGATGTCACTTGCAGTGTCAGGTCGGAAACCGCGAACCAACGACTTGAACACCGCCACGTTTGTCTGCCCTATGTAAAGCGCCCATTCAATGCAAAGGCTTTCCAGAAATCGGCCAAGATAAGCATAGAGCAACCCTGCATCTTGACATGATGCCAATGACCTAATCTGTCGGTCATCCAAACCGTTGCCCGATAGGCCGATAGTCAGAGGTCGAATGCGCTCAAGAAAAGATGGCTCGATTCTGAAACTTTCGCCGGTTTCTGAACACTCTATCGAACCATAATCGGCATCAAATACGACTTGGCCGCTCCATCTCCAAAGAAGTCGGCTGGCTGGGTCATTTATTTGCTCTGTTTGTTTCTCAACCATTGTTACATCCGGGACCACTGAAAGTGGGAGGACAGATAGGTTTTGGTCTGCTTGATTTCTCCATTCTCTATTGAGAACTTCACATGGTGGAATCTGCGAACGCAAATCGGGCACTGCGCGTCCGCTTGGGCAAAGCCATCTCGATGAGGAACGACCGGCCAATGTTCACGTCCACCATCGACGACTGAAAGACCCGGAAAGCTCTTTACCGTCTGCGCAGGCGCAGGGTCGCAATGGCCGTTTTCCATCATCCGGTCAATTAACTGGCGATCATGGCTGTCTGACCGCATCCAACCATTGGGGGCATATAGTTCCAATCCAACCTTGTGGCGCCCCGGCACCAGCGGTGCGATGCCCAGCAATACGCGCTCAGTAAGATCACCATAACTCTCGTTGACTGAGTGCAGAACACCCTCGTGGCAGGTTATGCCAAATTTGTTTAGATAAGCGGAAGCTTCTTGAATGTTCGAAAAGGCGAAGACGACCCGCGCCTCAATTGGTCGGCGGCCCAGCATAGCGCCACAAAGCAGAAAGGGGCTGACGCTTTGATAAGTCCGCATCATTGACGCCAATATTGCAAGGTCATCACCGCTGATATTGGGAAACAGCTTTTTCATGCCCGCACATGCTGCCTCTACTTGCGTTTGCGTAAGCTGCTGCGGCTGGTCGTTGGTCAAGCTGGTGGTCGCTTGCGTACCAAGTTCTTGAGCGTTCGGTGAAAAATAAACACTGGCCGCAGCACTTTGCTGGTTGCGGAGGTCGAATTCGAACCAGAAGTTATCTAGCTGCTGCCAGAGTTCCGGGTCGCTGGTCTCGATAGATGCAACGTTCGAAAAGGATTGCGCCAGCGTTGGCGAGGCAGCTTGCGCAGCGGTTTTGATCGCGTGCTTGTTTCCGAAACCAGAGGCGAACCCAAGTGACAAATCGAAACCCGACCAGGGTCCGTGCATCGGTATCTCAATGCCAACAGGTGGCGGCACCTCCTGATCGAGTGGAATTGCCCCTATCGTCCTTTCTGCAAGCTCTAAATCCCGACTATTGTCGACACCGGAAAAGAGACTTCTGGTCGCGATTTCGATATATCGCGAATACAAACGTGTTTCAGGCTCTTTCAGAACTGGGCCAGTCACGCAAAATACACGATCGGGTTAAGATCGGCCTCTTTGGTTGCTGATCTTTGCCATCCCATTTCGACAGGAACATCATAAAGTCGACCGGGCGCAAAGCGGTTGTGATAATGACGCAGACCCGGCACGACCACTCGAACGACAGGGAAATCAATGTCAGGGCGCGTGCAATCAAGCGCAAGCACATCGTATCCGCATTTGCCAAGCAGTCTAACAAGATCTTCAATATAGTCCTTCAAGTTCGTGCTTTGGCTGAACTCTGAATGGCGGGCGGGCGCTGCTGATTGATCTGGGACCAGATAAGAATGACTTTCCAGATTGGCCGCAGCAAACCAAGCGCGCACTTGGTCCATGCGTGGAGCCGCCGATTGTTCGGCTTCACGGCGATAAACCTCAAGCTGAACCAGTTCGCTTACAGCGCGAAGTGCGGCAATCGAAGGATCAAGATGCGCGCCGAAGCCGAATACAATATTGCTCCCTGATTGATAGTCCGCAGACACCGCGCCGATAACTGGAACGCCAAGATCGTTAGTCAGATCGAGAAGAGCAAGAGTTCGCCCAGCTGCGGCCTGCTCGCGGGTTAAGTCCGCGACCCGTCTGGAGGCAAAACTGTCCAACCGAGAACTTTCAAGCGGTGGACGATGCAGCCTATTGTACCACCAGATAGCAATAGCATCGCGCTCGATAAGTTCCAGCAAGCCATGCAGGATTGCTTCTTCTCTTGTATTTCCAGCGGCGCATCCGTTCGAGTTACTTACGCAGAAACCACCTTGCGAAGGAGCTTCGTAGTAGCAGTAGGTCGTTGGAAGCAGACGCCATGTCTTTTCTCGCAGCGACCACAATGGCGTCCAGTCCATTTGCAAGTCAGGGTCAAACGGCTCCGGAATTTGAAAACCGGAGCTTTTGCCAGCAGCACGATCAGCATATTGCTTCTGGCTGAACCCCATGACATCGTTGGGATGGATCGCATAGGGCTTGAGCGCGTTCAGCGAGCCAAAAATCCGTGGCTCATCGCCCTGAAATGTCCCGCAATACCGCTCAACGGCTTCGGCCATGCAACCTGCCCGCGCTTGCGCACTGCTCGCACCCTTTCCGCCAGCACCCAATGTCAAGTCAATGCGCCTCTGCCAGCCATCTACGCGCCAAGGAGAGATCTGCTTGCACTTTGTGACGTGAAATGGACCGATCACGCCATCTTGGAGGCTGGGAATGATGCCGGTGATTGGGCTGACGAGTGGTGATAGGCGTGCAATCGTCTCTTCAGCAGAGCAAACGCGAAAACCTCCGTCACTTGAGGATCGTTTGACCGCGTCATGAAGTTGAAGCCCCGGGCGCATCAAAAGTTCGCTTTGATCCAACCGCCAACCGTCCTTTGGCGCACCTGAGCCACACTCAGGACATTGTGGACGGTGTGGGAAAAAATGTTGAGCGCTCGCTGCTTCAACATGATCGAAAGTTCTGAGTACGCGGGGCTGCGCACCCCTATTCCGTCCTCCAAACAAAAGAGAAATCTGAGTTGTTAGAAGTGAGAGGGACGCGGTTTCGAACAGCCCGCTCGAAGGCGGTGCTTGCGCCGCAGCATCCTTGGTTAAAGCCGCCAGCTCATCACGTTGATTGTCCCTGAGTCTCTGTGCCAAGCAAGCCCAGCATGCTTGTTCATTTGGTCCAAAAACAGGTCCGAACCACAAGACACGTCCAACAGGTTTAGCAATGAGCCAAGCAGTGCCTGACTCCAAAAAACTACGGTTTAGTTCTGGCAGCTCAGGGTTGAGGTAGTCATCGACCAATACGACGGTGAACGCCGACTCCCTAGTAGAGCCTGACGCCAAGGCGTCTATCCCGGCTTGACCAAGTGACGCGCGCAATTCTTCGACAAACTTCGTACTCACACCCAGGCTGATAATCGACACAGAAGAGCCGTGCGGGGACGTGCCGACACTCTCAATATCCAATCCTGCACTGTGCCAAATGACAGTCTCAACAGGCACGTCGGATTCGATTGTATCAAGGCAGCCGTGTTCATCCAGTAGCCCCAAAGCAGAAAACATATCCGCTGAATCGATGACGCCATTCAGCGCTTGCAGAACCTGGCGCAGTGTATGTGCCCCGTCCAAAAACGGGATCAAAACCTGCAATTGGGCCGCGTCAACTCCCTCAAGAACGAGCGTATCCACCTCACTTTTTATTAGCATCGAGTCAGCTGCCAACGCGCCGTATCGAAGATGGGTCCGAAACAACGGCCGCACGTTCAAAGCACCGGGTTTGAGATATTGGTTTGGATGCGGTGCCAGGATTGATTTGGGCGAAGTTTCTTGCAAGGCTTTGCTCGATCTGGATCTCATCTTGCTCATTACTTAGTTGAAATACATCTATCCGTATTGTGAGGAGATGCAAGAAGGCACACGTCGCCCGTAAGATGTACGCCAATTCCACTCTTGCTCTCAGTCGCCCTGCGGCACTAACACTGGTTACCATGCGCCAACTACATATTGTTAACTTGAGCTTACCAAAAACGGGAACGAAGTCAGTTGCGGGTCTTTTCTCCGCTTTTCGCGCAAGCCATGAATACCAATTTGATGCGGCGACCAAGATACTTGAAGCATATGATGACGGCAGGATCAGCCGAGTTGAGCTGAGTGCATTTTTGTTGACCCGACAAGCGCTTGGACAACTTGAAGTCGATAGCTCCAGCGTCAATTTCTGGTTTGCCCGGGAGTTCACAAAGCTCATGCCTAAAGCTAAATTCATAGTTGTATTACGCGAGCCCTTTAGCTGGCTTGAATCAGTTCTGGCGCATTTGCAGCGAGATGCTTTTGACGCACGCACCCGCGGATTACCTTTCCCCGCCAGCTTCATGCGATTGGCAAAGATCAGCGGAGTCCGTTTCGATCCTTCAATGGCGCTAGATGCTGAAGTGTATCAAAAAGCATTGCCGGACCTCTCGCGTCAGTTGTTGCAATTCTGGACCAGCCAAAACGAACGTATACTTGCTGTCGTACCTCTAAATCGGCGCCTGGTATTGGGGACCGAATACTTGTCTGTTTCACACAATGCGCTCAGCTCATTCGCCGGGATAGAACCGGGGATGCTGACTACAAGTACGGGCCACCTACACAAGCGCCCTGATTCACCAAAGCTAAGGTACTCAAACTTGATTTCTAGCTCGCTAGAACCACAAAAATCGCAGGCAATACTGATGTGGGCGAATATTCGAAAGCTTATCACTTTGGATAACTAAGACAGTGCACAATTGGTCCGACTTTGTTGGAGAATTCGAGGTGTAAGCGCACTTTTGCTACGCCAACCCTATTAGACAAAACCGTGCCCTCGGCTGCGCCTGCGGGCCACACCACTATTGTCGAATAGCATCGCCTCGCCCCCCATCCGCGTTCGCCGCGTTTCAGATCAGCAGGAACAGGCGCCTTCGGCGTCTGATCTGCAAATCAGTCCTAATTTTTCGAAAGAAAGTCAGGATCAATGAAATCGGTTTAGGTGCTGGATCAAAGATGTGAGGCCAAAAAAGGAAAGGTTCTGTCGCTGATGGCATAACTATGCGTCGCCTCACAGGGAAATGTAGAACGTCACTGATTTTTGACTCAATCGACCGCCCAAACCTCAATTAATCGGCTAATTACGTCAAGCATTTCTGACCCAAAACACTTACAAGCTTTTTTCGATGCCGGTTATGTTTCAGTTGAAGAGATCATTCCTTATACGACGCAATGTTCACCCATGATATTGAACCTGAGTATAGCGGCACTTGCCGTTCTGTTTCACAGATTTAGACAAGAGCCTTATGCGCAGACGTATCCCAAACTCCAAATCACGTTAGGTTGCAACGTGCGAAACGTCCCTGTCTGGCGAATAGATGTCGAGGATATTCCAATGCCCGGTTGTTGGTGTCGGGTTGTTGATCATAGGGAGCTCAAGAACCGTTGGTTACCCACCAGAGAATGCGCAACTGGCAGGCCCATATCCGTGCAACGCAGAAAGAGTTCAGAAGCTCAGCTTTTTGGACTTCTTTCGGGTGGCCACTGTGTTCGTTGATAAGGCAAATTTTGTCAACAAATCCCATGGGCACATCGCGACGGATGGCTGTTAGCGTGCTCCTTAGGTTCAGCCTTTCAACCCGTTCAGCGGGTTTGACAGCCATCGCGACTTGGTTCCGTCCCGATACTCAGCCAGGTAGAAGGCAATCAGCAGAAGATGTTGGTGAGAAGACATAAGAAAAACGGTAAGCCACTCTTGGAACTATATTCACCACCTGCGGACATGAGCCAAAATCTTCGACCGATTCAAGTGGTGGCAGTCTGAATACGTGAACAATCCCCGTTGCAGCGGCGATGTAATCGGCGTCATCGAATTGGTTTGGAGTTGGGCCGCTGATTGTTTGCATTTTAGGCTTACAGGGAAGCGCCGAACAATACTCCAGTCCAATGTCTATCCAGTGCCGGTCCGCCGGACTGGTCATCTGATCACAGCGACTTCCAAAAAACCATTCTTACTTCACAAGAAAACCCCACCGTGTCTGCTTGGCTCACGAGTCTCTAAGAAGTCTTCTAAGCGTATAGCCAAGGTTCTTGGTGCAAAATTCGTTCAAGGCACGTACTGATGAAAACCCCAGCTTTGCAGCATAGTCCTCTTCGTATCTAATATTAGACAACCGAACGAGTACATATTCTCGACGCGCGGTTGTCACGAGCTCTCGATAGCTTTGGCCATGTGTTTTTAGAAGGCGCAGCAGCGAGCTGCGGGAGATCTTCAGTTCAGACGCCGCAGCATCGACCGGTAACACGTCTGGAAGACGGTCAGAAATAAGCCTTTTTAGGTTTAGCAAAGTCTGGTCGGTTGCAGCCGGCAATCGTGCTGTTTGTCGAATTTCTTCGAGCAACACTTTGTTGAGACGATCATTTCGGTTTCCGACACTCTTTCCAATCAGAGAATATGGGTACATGAAGTGTGCTTCCTCAGGTGGAAAGCCAAAATTCATGTTTGCGGTCGTCAACTTTCGGAAAGTGTCTGAGTAGTCGCTCTCAGGAATACTGGTTTTGTAAGTAATCAACTTTGCTTCTTCGGGTAGGTGCCTTTTATAGAATGCAGTCTCCCCGAGTATCATCAGCATCATTAGGATGTTCCAGTGGCGATCCTTTACTTCAAATGCAGGACGAATTCTGACCACCATACACTCGGGCGTAGGATCAAAACTGGCGGCAAAAACGGGAAGATATGCTGTACTTTCGGAGAAAACATCGCGAAGTGCAGTGGCAATGTTCGGGCTGGTTTCGACGAATGATGTCAACAGTTGATGGGTACCGTACTTCCAAAGCTTAGTTGCTAACAGCGGCCAGTGCTCACCAATTATTCGGTCTGCGATGTCAAATGTATTCCAAACTTCTTCGAGTGTGAGTTCCACTTGCAGATCAGAGAGTTTGGGAAGTTCATTCTTGAGCAACTCTCCAAACTGGCTTCTGAACTGGGCACGAAAGTAACCGGGTAACAAGACGTTTGAGGTCGAAATCTTGATCATATCTAGAACCACAGCTAAGCGTCACTCCAGCCTTGCACAACGACATGAGTGGACTTTGCACATTCCTTTCTGATTTGAGGCGGGCTCTTGAGTATGCAAGTGCGGCAAAAGATGACCAAGACAAAGTTGGGCAAAGCTCCGGCCAACTGAAAGAGCGCTATTTTTTTAGGCAAAATTCACCTTCAATAATGGCATGATTGTGGAAACCCAACGCGAATGCCAAATGTTTGCCATAGTATTGAAATCGATACATAAATCCAGACAGTCTCTGGTTCAGATCAGAGCGATTCGGTAGTCAACTGGCAACTATGGATATCGCCATCAGCGATCGCGAATAGATTCCTGAGCTTTTGCTGATTTGTTCAGCGATCTGAGAGCTGATGTTTGCCCAATAAATCGAAACAATAATAGTTTCCAGCATCCACTGTACGGGTATCAGGCATAATATTTTGAGACCGTTTACGTGATTTGACACCAGCGTCGTCATCGCGGCGGCGCCAGTGACTTTTTCATTTCTTACCCAAGCAGTTCAGATCAGTCTGATACCTACCGAACGAGAGGTTGGGTTAACCCTTTTCAGTTAGGTTCGAGGATAGAGCGCCGAAGCTGGACGCAAGTTAGTTAAAAAGAGAGGGCTTTAGCTTGTCCAATGAACGAACACTCCGGGCAGCGACCAGGATGCGAGACGATAGTCGTTGCAATCTAAGGCACAGCAGTAATTTGAGGTATCGTTTAATGTCTAGATCACTCGGCGTACCGCGCATCCCAACGCTCATATCAGTCGACACAGCGCAATCAATGGTTCCGGACGAAAACCGGCGTCTGTCTTTGATTGCAGTAGCTTGTGATGACGCAACTGAAGCTCGGCCTCGTTGGACGATGGAGCTCAGGGATGATCAAGGTCATCGATACACTATTGAAACCCGAGGAAGACATCGCAGGCCGATGTATGCCAGCAGCCCAAGTGGTGTTTATGGCATCGCAGCAGAGATCGGAATTGATCAAGTGGTGCTGTGCATCCCGCAAGGGTGAGCAGGCTGTGAACACACGTAGTGGTGAGTGTTGCTTCTTCAAAAGGTTGAAAAACAGGTGGCAAAACACGACCGCATGCGGTCGCATGAGGAACGAGTAGATGGGTTTTGACTATACGACTGGGGGTCCCGCCAGGGGCTCAGGAGACACAGCGGTTACAGATGACGGTGGAACACCTCTTGGAGCGGCACAGGTAACCGCGGGGACGGTGTTTTCCTTCTCGGGCCTGACAACTGTTGACATTGACTTCAACGGCGATGGCCAAATGCTCAATAATGAGATCATTGTTGTTGATGGCGTGGTCACGAGCGACGGAGGTAATGTCTACCAGCTTGATGGCATCATCACCTATGCAGACGGAACGACGGGCAACGCACAGAACCTTTGGGCTATCCATACGGCGGACGGGCAGTTTATCTGGTCGACCTACGACAGCAACACACCGGCCGGTTTGCAGACGTCCGGTATCGATTCGACCAAGGAAATCGCCACTTTTGAAGTTGCCAACACGGTTTCAGCGTTCAGCAGCCTTGGGAACTTTCTGTCTTTCAATGAGCTGACCAACGTTGTGCCAGAGGATGCGGTCGATGGAACATCAGGTGATGACACCATGGGGATCGGCTATGTTGATGCCGAGGGGGACATCATTGATGGCGCTGACGGGATCGACGACACGATCTTTGGCCATGCTGGCAACGACACGATCGAAGGTGGCGCGGGTGCTGACAGAATTGATGGTGGCACCGGAACCGACACAGCAAGCTTTGAAAACTCGGATGCTGCCGTTGAGGTGAATCTGGATACAGGTGTTGCCTCGGGTGGGCATGCAGAAGGTGACACGCTCAGCAACTTCGAAAACCTGACGGGTTCTGCTTTTGATGACACGTTGACTGGTGATGAAAGCCAGAATGTCATTGATGGTGGTTTGGGGGACGACACAATTGATGGTGGTGCTGGCAGTGATACCATCGATGGCGGTGACGGAGCCGATGCGATTGATGGCGGTTCTGGTGACGACATGCTTTCTGGTGGCGACGGGGATGACGTCATTTCAGGGGGGGATAGCAGCGGCACAGCTCCTCCACCGCCGCCAACACTGTCGACCGAGCATCAGTTCACACTTGTTGATCGTTTTGGATTTGACACGACGTCCACTGGGGTGGGTTTATATAGCAACGCCTGGTCGGGTATATACAATGCAAACCCAAGCAGTGTTCAGACAATCACAATATCAGACACAGACATCCAATACAGTGGTCCTGCTGCGGTTGGGAACAACTCTGCAGTCGGCCCAGACACGGATCTGATATTAGAAACGGCTTCACTCTTTGAGGACGAGCAACTCACTGATAATGGTCGTGGGGGTGGCGGTCAGAGACTGACCGAAGAATTCACCACTGAGTACGAAACCTTCCCTGCGGGGACGTACATCGCAACAACAACTGAACATCGGTTTGAAGAATATGATGAGAATGGCAATTACATAGATGATTTCTTTGTCTTTGAAGTCACCATGGGACATGGTATCACCTACCAATACCTTGCGACCAGCAAACCCTTTGTAGAGGGGCATGAATATCTTTCAACCTCGCAAACTGGGGCTGGAAGCGTCGCTTATGACGAGCTGGTAACATTTTCCGCTGACCCCTATGAACCTGGTGGGGATGACACCCTGGACGGCGGCGAAGGTGATGATATTTTGACAGGCGGTGACGGGGATGACACGTTCATTCCTGGCGCGGGTCACAACACAATCACCGATTTTAATGTTGGAAACAGTGGTCCGATTGATGATGGCGATGTTACGAATAATGATTTCGTCGATCTGAGTTCCTATTATTCAGAAGCCAATTTTATCGCAGCGGTGAATGCGGGTCATATTGATCCGACTGTGATCACCAATGAATTGGAATGGCTGCGGGCCGATCAGGCGGATGGGGTTCTGGATGATCCTTACGCTGGTTGGGATGCGAACAATTCGCTGACCATTTTGGACGGAAATGGGAACCCTGTTTCCCCCAACGATTTAACGCCGGACAATACCGGCGTCGATATCGGCAGTCTTGTCCGCGCCAATCCAGATGGCGCCGTGGATGGCGAAGACTACGGCGAAACAATGGGGCCGCTTTATGATGATGCGGGCCAGCTGACAGATGGCGGTGGCGATATCATCGACGGGCCAGATGGTCTGGATGATCTGATTTTCGGCAACGGTGGCGATGACATCATCTCAGCCGGCTTAGGCGACGATGAAGTCTATGGCGGTGCCGACAACGATCAGATCTTTGGCGGATCCGGCAATGACGATCTTGTTGGTGAAGACGGTGACGATGCGCTGTTCGGTGAAGATGGCGATGACAGGCTGTTTGGCGGCACTGGCACAGATACGCTCAGTGGTGGCATCGGCAACGATGAGTTGGTCGCAGGAGATGGCAACGACGATCTGGACGGCGGCGACGGAAACGACTTGCTGTTTGGCGAAGCAGGCGACGATACGCTTGATGGCGGTCTTGGCTCCGACGATTTGGTTGGAGGAGATGGGGTCGATTTTCTAGATGGCGGTGATGGTGATGACCGGCTGTTTGGCGATGCAGGTGAGGACACTCTGCTTGGCGGTGCTGGCAATGATGAACTTCAGGGTGGTACTGGCAACGACATTCTGGATGGTGGTGACGGCAATGACCTCATGTTTGGCCAGGACGGCAATGACACGCTGACGGGGGGTGCCGGGGCTGATCAGCTCATTGGCGGCGAAGGCAACGACGATCTGGACGGCGGCGACGGGAACGATCAGCTTTTCGGCCAAGATGGTAATGACACCCTGACCGGCGGGTTGGGCAATGATACACTGGTCGGTGGTATCGGAGATAATCAATCCACAGGCGGCGATGGGGATGACATCTTCATACATACTGCTGGTGAGGCATTGGATATCACCGATTTTGGTACGGGTTCCACTGATGCCGATGATGGTGACAATTCGAACAACGATTTTATCGATCTGTCCAGTTACTACACAGACCAAGCCGAACTTGAACAAGATCTGGCAGACGATGGTATTCTGAACCAGTCCTCTGGTGATTACTCCGACAATACGTCGATGGGAGGCGGACAGATCACCGGGCTTGCCGCTTTGTCTGGCATCAATGGGTCTTCGTTGTTCGAACAAACAGGCGTTCCCTGTTTCGTATCCGGCACCGAGATCGCGACTGCCAGAGGGCTGACCACAGTCGAACGCCTGAAGGTCGGCGACAGGGTTATCACTCGGGACAATGGTCTACAGGAAATCCGGTGGATCGGGTCCAAAAGAGTTTCTGCGCTAGGGAAATTGGCCCCAATCCGCATCGCCCCTGGCGTGCTTGGGTCGAATGATCAGTACCTGTGGCTATCGCCTAATCACCGCGTTCTAAAAAACAGTGCAGACATGGGAGCATTGTTTGGTGAAAGCGAGGTACTGGTTGCCGCAAAACACCTTGTTGGCCAGCCTGGCATCACGCGGCAACCCGGAGGTACGGTTGAGTATTTCCATATCTTGTTCGACGCTCATGAACTTGTCTTGTCAAACGATCTTTGGACCGAGAGCTTCTTTCCAGGCTCCGAGGTTTTGGCGCAAGACAGCGAAATGCGTGAAGAAATCCTGAACCTATTCCCAGAACTCGACGCGTTTGAGGAAACCTCAAACTACGGGTCCACCGCGCGTATGGTTTTGAAAGCCCATGAAAGCAACCTCATTAACCTCGACCGTGCAGTTTAAGCCGGCATCACTCACTTCCGCAACCTTTTGAAAGAAGGAGAACCCAAAATCCACGTAAACCGAGTAGCAATTGCTCTTACATCAATCCTGAGTATTTGCGGATGCAATGACCCAAACTACTACGAAACAACTCCGGTTGAGATCGAAACCCCAAAGGGTATCGTGACCTGTCAGCTATATACACCTGACTTAGTCGTTTGGGATCAGGCAGTGCTTGCCCCGAAAGGGATGTCAATTCCCGAGGCTGACAGCATCTGCAAAAATGAAGGGTTACGCCGCAGAAAAGCGAGGTAATTTTGGCTTCCATCTTGCGGTCACCCGGCCTTGCCTGTCGCCCCCTTAATTCGGCAAGGCCGGGTATTTTCAATAGTATTTGAGGTTAAGTACACAGTGACGGCGTTCTGGCCTAGGTTCAGGACTCGTTGTTGTTTCATAGCCAGAATATGACAGTGGCGGCGAGAGCGATGGCGGAGAGGAATACCTTTGGGCACCTGTCATAGCGG